>NZ_JBSFCI010000023.1:0-141020 GCF_053593375.1 Streptomyces sp. NPDC002309
GCCGTCGGCGGTGATGAGCGTGGAGAGGATCTTCACGGCGGTGGTCTTGCCGGCGCCGTTCGGGCCGAGCAGCGCGAAGACGGACCCGGCCGGGACGGCCAGATCGATGCCGTCGAGGACGGTCTTGTCGCCGTAGGACTTACGCAGCCCGTTCGCCGCGATGGCCAGGTCGGTCATGGGAGGGACTCCTTCTTCGCAGGTTCTTCTAGAGGCTGCGGGCGGTGATGTCGCCGTAGGCGGTGGTCGCGTGGAGGGTCAGGGCGGCGTCGGCGCCGTCGCTGTTCTTGAGGGAGTTGCTGATCCGGCCGTAGGCGGTGCCGGCGTCCAGGGAGGCGGAGACGCCCTGCGCGGCACCGACCGAGATGTCGCCGTGCTCGGTGCGCAGCGTGACGGTGCCGCGCACGGCCTCGGTGACGCGGACGGCGCCCTTCTGGGTGCTGATCTCGCCGGGGCCGCCGAGCCGTCCGACCGTGATGTCGCCGGCGAGCAGGGTGAGGCGGGTGTCCGCGGACTCGTCGAGCTTGACGGAGCCCTGCGCGCCCTCGAAGACGACGTCGCCGAGCCGTCCGACGCCCCGGAACTCGCCGGCGGCGGTCTTCGCCTCGACACGGGAGCCGGCGGGCAGTTGGACGGTCACCTCGACGGAGCCGGAGGCGCCGAGGATCCGGTTCTTCGCCGCCGGCACCTCGATCCGCAGGACCCCGTCGCCGTAGACGACCTCGGTCTGCTCGGCAGCCTTCACGTCGCGGCTCTTGGTGGCGTCCGCGGGGAGGACCTCGACGGTGGTGTCGGCCCGGTCGGCGGCGATGAACCGGATGTTCCCCGCGGGGACGTCGAGGACGACGGAGACCGGGGCGGGGGTGTCGAACTTCTGCATGGTGCTCTCCTTCAGCCGTGTCGCGGGCTTCTCGCGACTCGTTGTTTCTGATGACGTGAACGCTACGTTGCGTTCATGATTCGGGCAATAAGTTTGTTGCACTGGTTCTTTATTGATGCAGCTCAGAGCGGCAATATCATTGCAATGGCTCTGCCGATAACGCAACGGCATCCATGCAGAACGTTGCAATGGAATGAGAGTGAACGCTATGGTGGAGCCCTCACGCACCACGAAGGAGGCCGGGATGCCGGGAGGCAGACTCACCCAGCAGGAACGTCAGCAGATCGCGCTGGGACTGGCCGACGGCCTCGCCTACGCGGAGATCGCCCGACGCCTCGACCGCCCCACCTCGACGATCACGCGCGAGGTGATGCGCAACGGCGGCCCCACCGGCTACCGCGCCGACCTCGCCCACCGCGCCACGGAGCGCCGCACCCGGCGACGCGGGCAGGCCGCGGCCCAGGGCGCGGAGGCCGCCCCGCAGCCCCACGGGCGCGACGCCGAGGCCGTGCGCGCGTACGAGGAGCTGCTCACCTCCGTGTTCACGCACTCGGGCATGCCCGCGATGATGTCCCGGGTCATGGCCTGTCTGACGATCACCGACGAGGGCAGCCTCACCGCGTCCGAACTCGTCCAGCGCCTCCAGGTCAGCCCGGCGTCCGTCTCGAAGGCGATGGCGTTCCTCGACGGCCAGGGCCTCATCCGCCGGGAACGCGACGAACGCCGCCGCGAGCGGTACGTCGTGGACGACGAGGTCTGGTACGAGTCGATGATGGCCAGCGCCCGCGCCATCACCCAGGTCGTCGACACGGCACGGCAGGGCACCGCCGTCCTCGGCCCCGGCACCCCGGCGGCCGTCCGCCTGGAGAACATCGCCCGCTTCCTGGACTACGTCTCGGAAAGCACGGCCCGCGCGGCGGAACAGGCCCGCGACATACTCCACACGACGGCGGGGACGGTGCCGGCCGAGGATGCGGATCCGGGAACGGATTCATGACGGTCGCGGGTGCTCACCAGCGGAGGAACCGGCCCTGTGGTCGCGCGGGGGTCCCCGGCGCGACCAGGTCGGCGGGTCTGCGGCGCAGCCGGTTCCAGTGATCGCCCGGACGACGGCCGCGGGCGCAACGGCTGTCGTCGGTTCTGCAGACGCGGTACGTCGCCGCGTGCGTGATCCAGCCTTGTTGAACGTCTGTTGCTCGGTGCTCAGTTGCATGCGATGCGGCGAGAGGCAACCTGCCGCTTCACCATGAGTACACGTACTCATGCCCATGCCGGCGTGCGACTTTAAGTTGACGTCATGCCTCGAACAGCAATCACCGCAGCCGCTCTCGCTCTGGGCGCGCTCACCCTCACCGCCTGCTCCAGCACCCCCCAAGCCGCCACCATCGAGACGGACAATGTCGTCTCCGTACCCGAGGGCGAGAACGCCGGCAATCCGCAGCTTGACTTCATGCAACTGTCGCTCAAGATCATCGATGGCTGTCCGCCGCTGGACGGCACCAAGGGGGGCAAGACCTACGGCCCCAGCGACATTCCCATCGTCCCTCAAAGCCCCTCAAGCAAGCGCACCGGCAAGCCCGGCGACCCCGTCCCGCTGCCCGCCGACCCCGCCGACCCGCCCGCCACCGACGACCCCGTTCCGCCCATGCCCGATGGGAACCTCCTGGAGCCGGTCACGCTCACCAAGCCGGAGACCTGCTACGCGGACAAGTTCGCCGCGCACGTCACCACCGCTCTCAAGGGCGTGGGCGAGAACGCCGCCGCGGTGCGAACCGCGCTCCAGCGCGCCGGATACCCCGACGAGCGGATCGTGGACATGAAGCCCGAAGGCGGCTCCCCCCGCGTGCGGATCGACCTGCGCCAACAGGACACCCGCGTCGCCCTCCAGGTCGTGCACGTCGGCACCGGCGGCACCATCGTGGAAAGGTTCGGCGCACAGCCCACAGCGCCCCTCAAGGATGTCCGGTATATCCCGGAGTTGGCGGAATCCCTGAGCTGAGACTCTTTCTCGGCTGGGGCCCAACGTCAGGGGCGGCCTACCAGTGGTGCCAGACCTCAGGAGACTGTCGATCCGCCAGTCCACCGCGGCCGCGGTCTTGCGCTGCGTGGCCCGTACTCGGCGCGGTGTGTCGAGGGTTGTCCGCGAGTGCCCTCCGGGGCGGGGCAGGGTCCCTGGGGCGGAGCGCCCCGTACGTCAGGCGCTCCGCCCCAAGGCGTGGCCGGGGTCAGCCGAAGGCGCGGACGGCCTGGTAGTACGTCCAGGCGGTGCTGTTGCAGGCGGTCTTGGTGGCGCCGCTGTAGCCGTTGCAGACGCGCTTCAGGTCCTCGTAGAAGGCGCTGTCGAGGCGGGCCTTGTTGGCGCTGAAGGAGCCGGCGGCCTTGTAGTTGCGGTACCCGAAGTCGTGGCGGGCGCAGGAGGTGGAGAAGGGGAAGCCGAAGGGGTTGTCGGGCGAGGAGGAGCAGTAGTCGGTCGACCAGTCGAATCCGTACGCGGCCCAGGCGCCCTGGTTGGCGCGGGCGGCGTTCCAGGCGTTGTAGCTGGACGCGCTGGTCTGCGTCCAACTGGACAGCACCTGGGGCTTGTCGGCAGGAGCGGCCCCGGCGGTCGTCGCGGTGGCGACGACGGTGACCAGGGAGAGGGTCGCGGTGGCGAGAGCGGTCGCGAATCTGCGGTGCATTCCCACACCTCCATGAGGCTGTCGCCCGCCTGTCGGGCTACAGGTTCATGACAAGATGATTGACATCGCAACAGTTCCTTCACACCTCACGAGCCCGACAGATCCCTGAACTCTCGGCGCGGACCGGGGATCGGAACGTGAACCTCCGGGGCAGAAGTGACAGAACGTCAATTATTCGCGCCCCAATGCCTCTTGGTTCGGAGCCCGGACACGACTCGGCCGCGGCGGCTCCCCTCCGCGCCGCCGCGGCCGTACCCCGTCGGGATGGCTCAGTTGGCCGGCTCGCTCGTCGCGTGCTGGTCCAGCGGCGCGGCCTCGCCGCCGGTCGCGTGCTGGTCCTGGGTCTTCAGTTCCCCGCCGGTCGCGTGCTGGTCGAGGAGCTTGGCTTCCCCGCCGGTCGCGTGCTGGTCGAGGAGCTTGGCTTCCCCGCCGGTCGCGTGCTGGTCGAGGAGCTTGGCCTCGCCGCCCGTGGCGTGCTGGTCCTGAGTCGTCACCTCGCCACCGGTGGCGTGCTGGTCCTGCGGCGTGACGACGGGCTCGGTCTTCTTCTCGCTCATGACGGTCAACTCCCAGTTCATTTCTCAGGCCAGAGGTCCGACGCCCGGACGGCGACTCCCCCGAGGGCCGCCGTCCGGGCGTCGAGCGGCCGATCAGACTAACCTCACGGCCCGCGTGTCGCTCCGCATCCCCCGCTTGCGGAGAACGACATGACCGAGGATGCCGGACCCCGATAAACGTTCGCTGAACGCCCGAACCCCGCGACGCACTTGGCTCCGCCTCGGCTCGGCCTCGCCACCCTGATGGCGCGAGGACAACGGACCTTTGCCTGGCCGGAGTCCGGCTTCCGGGCCGTGGCAGCGTGTTGGCCGCAGCAGGGCGTTGCTTCAGGGTCTGCGCCGACGGGCTCTCAGGCGTCGGCGCAGCCCTTCGCCGACCTCACCGACGACGACCAGCAGCGCGGCGGACGCCGCGCACGCCGCTAGGGAGGTGCGCTGGTCCAGGGCCTTGCTCAGAAGCCACAGGGCGAGGGCCAGCAGCACCCACCATGCGGTGACCGACCGGACGGTGCGCCACCGGCTGCGCGTGTCGGTCATGACGGGGGTCGCCTGCGGCCCGCCGTCGGCAGCCAGTGAGCCGGCCGACACGCGAGTCCGGTGATCAGGACGGCGAGGCCGGTGACCAGAACGGGGAGACCAGGACCGGGCAGGACGTACAGGGCGGCCCCGGCCGTGGTGAGTGCGGCGCCGACGGCTGTGAGCGCGGTACCGGTGCGTCTTCGCGTCATGGGGTTCCTCATGGTCCGAAGGGTCGGGGACGGTGGGTGCCTGGAGTACCAGGTCGTGGGGGAGTTCCCGAAGGGAAGTGTCCGCCCCCGCGCCCCCTCAAGCCACCGCCACCGGTGTCAGCAGTCCCCGGACCTCCTCCGCCTCCGGTGCGTCCAGTTCCTCGTAGATGCCGAGTGCCTCCCGCCAGCAGACCTGGGCGCGGTCCGTCTGGCCGATGTCGTTCAGGGCGCGGCCGAGGACGGTGAGGACCAGGCCACGCCGCCACTCGCCGCCGATGCCGCGCAGCACGGTCAGCGCCCGGTCCGCGTGGGACGCCGCCTTGGCGGGGTGCCGGGCCGCGAGGTCCACCTCGGCGAGGCGGAAGAGCGTCATGCCGCCCCAGAGGCGCTGGCGGCTGTCCTTGAAGGTCTCCAGCGCCTCGCCCAGGCTCTCCGCCGCGAGCCGCAGGTCGCCGCTGCGGGTGAGCGCCAGCCCCAGCGCGTAGCGGGCGTTGGCCCCGCGCAGCGCGTTGCCCATCCCGTCGTAGATGTCGATGCCCTGCCGGGCGAGGGCGATGGCGCTGTCGACCCGCCCGGTGGCCAGGTGGATCCGGGACAGGTTGCACAACGCGCTGGCCTCGCCCGGCCGGTTGCCGTCGTCGCGGAAGTTGTCGATGGCCGTGTTGAGGTGCAACTCTCCTTCGGCGTGGCGGTTCTGGTAGATCGCGATGATGCCCCGGGTGTTGGGGGCCCAGCAGCCGACCACCGGGTCGGCCGCGTCGCGCGCCATGCGCAGGGCCTCGACGGCCGCCGCGTCGGCCTGGTCGAAGCGCCCGGCGACCATGTGGACGTCGGTGAGCGTGGTCAGCGCGCGCCCGGCCGCCCACGCGTCCCGGGCGGCATGGGCCCGCTCCAGCGCGGCGTTGGCGGCGATCTCGTACTCGCGGGCGTTGGCCCCGGACTCCGCCAGGTCCTTGGCCGCCCACAGCAGGTCGACCGCCCGCCGCAGCCGCCCGTCGCCGACGGACCGGCGCACGCAGGACAGCAGGGCGCCCGCCTCGGCGTACAGCCAGTCCTGGGCGGCGTGCCGGTCGGCGAAGGACAGCCCCGGGTACCTCGTCGCCTCCAGGTGGTCCACCAGCCGGTCGCCGGGCCTCTCCATCGCGTAGACCTCGGCGGCGGTGGCCAGATAGAAGTCCAGCAGCCGCGACATCGCCGCCGCCCGCTCGCCCGGCGGGTGCTCGTCCCGCTCGGCGCACGCACGCGCGTAGAGCCGTACGAGGTCGTGGAAGCGGTAGCGGCCGGGTGCCGCCGATTCGAGCAGCGACATGTCGACGAGGGACTCCAGCAGGTCCTCGGCGTCCTCGGCGGCCAGGTCCAGCACCGCCGCCGCCCCGGCCAGCGAGATGTCCGGCCCGTCGGCGAGGCCCAGCAGCCGGAACGCCCGTGCCTGGGCGGGCTCCAGCTGTCCGTACCCCAGCTCGAAGGTCGCCTTCACCGCCAGGTCGCCGGCCTGGAGTTCGTCCAGCCGGCGGCGCTCGTCGGCGAGCTTGGCCGCGAGGACCGAGACCGTCCAGGTGCGGCGGGCCGCGAGGCGGGACGCGGCGATACGGATCGCGAGCGGCAGGAAACCGCACGCCGCGACCACGTCCAGGGCCGCCTCCCGCTCGGCGGCGACCCGCTCCGCACCGACGATCTTCGTGAACAGCGACAGCGCCTCGTCGGGCGACATCACGTCCAGATCGACCAGATGCGCCCCGGCCAGGTCCACCATCCGCACCCGGGACGTCACCAGCGCCGCGCACCCGTCCGCGCCGGGCAGCAGCGGCCGTACCTGCGCGGCGTCGCGGGCGTTGTCCAGGAGCACCAGCACCCGGCGGCCGTCCAGCACCGAGCGGTACAGCGCCGCGCGCTCCTCGAGCGAGTCGGGGATCGCCGAGTCGGCCGTGCCGAGGGCGCGCAGGAACGAGCCCAGCACCGCCTCTGGCTCCGCCGCCCGCGAACCGGCGCCCTGCAGGTCGACGTACAACTGCCCGTCCGGGAAGACCGTTCTGGCCCGGTGCGCCACATGGACGGCGAGCGTGGTCTTGCCGACCCCGCCGATCCCGGCCAGCGCCGACACGGCCATCACCCGGCCCTCCGCCGACGACAGGACCTCGCTGAGCTCCGTCACGAACGAGGCGCGTCCCGTGAAGTCGGGCACGGTGGCGGGCAGCTGAGCCGGGCGCACCGGGGCGGCCGGCGACTCGGCGACCGGAGCCGACGGCTCCGCGAGACCGGGGTCGGCCGTCAGGATGCGCTGCTGGAGCTCGCGCAGTGCCGGGCGGGGATCGACCCCCAGCTCGTCCGCCAGCAGGCGGCGCGTGTCGGCGTACACCGCGAGCGCCTCCGCCTGCCGGCCCGACCGGTACAGCGCCAGCATCAGCAGTTCCCGAGGCCGCTCCCGCAGCGGGTGCGCCGCCGTCAGCGCGGTCAGCTCGGAGACGGCCTCCGCGTGGAAGCCCTGCTCCAGGTCCATGTCCAGCCGTGACTCCTGGAGTCGCAGCCGCCACTCCTCCAACCGGACGCGCTGCGCCTCCGCGTACGGCCCCGGCACGCCCGCCAGCGCCTCGCCGTCCCACTGGTCCAGCGCCCGCGCCAGCGACTCGCGCGCCCGGCCCAGGTCCCCGGCGCCCCGCGCCCTCTCGGCCTCCGCCGCCAGGTCCTGCGCGACCGCCAGGTCCAGGGCGCCGTCGCCGACCGAGCGGATCGCGTAGCCGCCGGACTCGCTCACCAGCACGTCCGCATCGAGCACCTTGCGCAGCCGGGAGGCGTACGTCCGCAGCGCCGCCAGCGCCTGCGACGGCGGCTCCTCGCCCCACAGGGCGTCGATCAGCTGCGCCGCGGTGGCCGTACGGCCACCGCGCAGCAGCAGCGCGGCCAGCAGGGCGCGTTGCTGCGGGGAACCCGTGGCCAGCGGCTCGTCGCCGCGCCAGGCACGCACCGGTCCGAGCACACCGAAGCGCAGCGTGACGGGCTCTCCCGCTCCGTCCGGACGCCTCTGTGCCGGCACCCCGTCCATAGCCGTCCCCCTAGACAACATCACCGATGCTGCCAGTCTGCCTTGCCCGGGCGGATGCGTCAGCCGCCCGAGACGGCGCTCACAGCCGGGCGTACGGGATCCCACAGGCCCCACACACCCTCTTCGCACACTTCCGCACTGAACTGAGCGCGAAGGGCCGTACGAGATACACCCCTGCCCACGCCCACTAGCTGACGGACCGTCAGATCAGCGCTACCGTGCCCCCATGGACACTGGATTCCCGCAGATCATCTCCGTCGACGACCACACCGTCGAACCTCCGGACGTCTGGCAGGACCGCCTCCCGAGGAAGTACGCCGACACCGGCCCCCGCATAGTCCGCGCCCCACTGAAGGAGATGAGCTTCCTCGGCGGCCGCTTCAAGCCCGTCATGGGCCGGCCCGGCGACGACGGCCCGATCGGCGACTGGTGGATCTACGAGGACCTGCACCGTCCCCTGACCCGCCTCGACACCGCCGTGGGCTACAGCAGGGACGAGATCAAGCTGGAGGTCATCACCTACGAGCAGATGCGCCGGGGCTCGTACGACGTCCCCGCCCGCCTCGCCGACATGGACGTCAACCACGTCCAGTCCGCCCTCTGCTTCCCGACCTTCCCGCGCTTCTGCGGCCAGACCTTCACCGAGGCCAAGGACCACGAGCTCGGGCTGCTGTGCATCCGGGCCTACAACGACTGGATGGTCGAGGAGTGGTGCGGGCCGCAGGCGAGGGGCCGGCTCCTCCCGCTCACCATCATCCCGCTGTGGGACGCCGGGCTCGCGGCGGCGGAGGTCCGGCGCAACGCCGCCCGGGGCGTGCGCGCCGTCGCGTTCTCCGAGATCCCCCCGCACCTCGGCCTGCCCTCCGTCCACACCGACGACTGGGACCCGTTCCTCGCCGCCTGCGACGAGACCGGCACAGTCGTCGCGATGCACATCGGCTCCAGCAGCCGGATGCCCTCCACCTCCGCCGACGCGCCGCCCGCCGTCGGCTCCACCATCACCTTCGCCAACTGCTGCTTCTCGATGGTCGACTGGCTGATGAGCGGCAAGTTCGAGCGTTTCCCGAACCTCAAGGTCATGTACGCCGAGGGCCAGATCGGATGGATCCCGTACATCCTGGAGCGCGCCGACGTGGTCTGGGAGGAGAACCGGGGCTGGGGCGGCGTCGCCGACAAGGTCCACCGGCCGCCGTCCGAACTGTTCGCCGAGCACGTCTACGGCTGCTTCTTCGACGACGCCTTCGGGCTGCGCAACCTGGACTCCATCGGCGTCGGCAACGTGCTCTACGAGACCGACTACCCGCACTCCGACTCGACCTGGCCGAAGTCCAGGGAGGTCGGCGAGGCCCAGATGGGGCATCTGGACGCGGAGGTGGTCGAGCGGATCGTGCGCGGCAACGCGATCGAGCTGCTCGGGCTGACGGAGGACGGCCTGTGGCCCGGGGCGACGCGGTGACCGGCCCGGACGGCGCCGGCGGCGGCGTTCTGGAGTACGGCATCCAGCTCCCGGTCCAGTCCCAGAGCACGATCTACGCCGAGCCCTGGGAGGCCGGCGCGGGACCGGACGACCTCGTGGCCGTCGCCCGCGCCGCCGACCGCGCCGGGTTCGCCTACGTCGCCTGCTGCGACCACGTCGGCGTCCCGCGCCGCCTCGCCTCCGCGATGAGCACCGTCTGGTACGACCCCGTGGCCACCCTGGCCCACCTGGCCGCCGTCACCGAACGCGTCCGGCTGCTCTCCCATGTCGCCGTGGTCGGCCTGCGCCACCCCCTGCTCACCGCCAAGCAGTACGCCACCCTCGACCGTCTCAGCGGGGGGCGGCTGATCCTCGGCGTCGGCGCCGGTCACGTACGGGAGGAGTTCGAGACGCTCGGGGTGGACTTCACCCGGCGCGGGGCCGTGCTGGACGAGACCATCGACGCGCTGCGGGCCGCGCTCGGGCCCGAGGAGTTCCCCGTCCACCACGGAAAGCTCTACGACTTCGAGGGACTCGGGCAGCTGCCCCGGCCCGCACAGCCGCACGTCCCCCTGTGGGTCGGCGGCTCGTCCCCCGCGGCCGTGCGCCGGGCCGCGCTCAGGGGCGACGGCTGGCTGCCCCAGGGCGACCCCCGCGACCGGCTGCCCGGCCAGATCGCCACGCTGCGGCGGCTGCGCGCGCGGGCCGGCGTCGACACGCCGCTCACCGTCGGCGCGATCGCCGAGCCGCTGTACGTGGGCCGCCCCGACTGGGACGTCGGCCGGCGCACGCTCAGCGGCCCGCCCGAGGCCCTCGCCGAGTCGCTGCGCGAGTACCGGGCGATGGGCGTGGACCAGATCCAGGTGCGCTTCCGCAGCCGGGGCACCAGCGAACTCGTCGACCAGATCGAGGCGTTCGGCGCGCGGGTCGCCCCGGCGCTGTGAGGGCGGGCGCCGCCCTCAGGAGCGCCGCGCGTCGTCGGAGGGCGGCCTGACGAGATAGGTCGCCCCCGGGTCCAGGCGCGGGGCGTTGAAGAGGGTGGGGAGGTCGTGGTCGGTGAGCCCCGCGAGTTCGATCGCGACCTTCCCGACGGCGTGGGCCCCCCGGAGGGACTGTCCTTCGCACAGGGCGGTGTAGAAGCCGGCCGCGTAGGTGATGGCGTCCATGTCCCCGATGGAGTCGGACATGCCGATGGCGAAGGGGACCGTGCCGATCAGCTTCTCGGCCTGAGGCGCGGACGCGCAGGAGTTCAGCACGACCAGTCGCGGCGGCTCGTCGACGGCCGCGAGGGCTCGGGCGAAAGCCTGGGCCGTGACGGCGGCGCCGTAGTGCCGTTCGTCGATGTCCCGCTCGAAGTAGAGCAGTTCCTCGCTGCTATGACCGGAGAAGTGGACGACGTGCGGCCGGAAGCGCGGGAGGTGGGTGACCAGATGCGCGGCCGTCGCGGCCGGGTGCGGGTCGATCTCCACCAGGTCCCGGTGCGTGGCGGCCTGTACGGCGTCGCGGATCCTGGCCTGCTCCCGGGCGATCCGCAGTTCCCCCTCGGGCCCCGCCCCGAGCATGAGCACGCGCAGCTTCTCCGGCCTGGCCGTGTTCGGCCCCTCGCCCTCGTGCTGCTCGGCCAGTCGCAGCAGGGCCTCGATCACCGCCGACTCACCACGCAGTTCGGTCACTCTGCGGCTCCACAGGTCGGCCTCCCGGGCGGCTCGGGCGGCCTGGCTCTCGTGCTGTTCGGCGATGGCCAGGTCCGCCGACGCGTCCACGCCCGTCCCGCTCGACGCGCTCGCGCGGGCCTTTGACGCGAACGCGCGTTCGCGGGCCTCTTTGCGTCCGAATGCGGCGGCCGACTGTTCCGCCTCACTGCGTTCCCTGCGTTTCTGCCCCAGCCGTTCGCGAAGGTCGCTCGCGTTCATCTCCTGCCTCCTTCACGGAATGATCACTACCGGATTGTTGGGTGCCGTGGTGTCGCATGGTTTCCGTTCTGGGTGGGAATCGACCCTCCACATCTTCTTCACGGATCGGGGGGTAATGGACGCCGATGACTACTTACGGCAGATGGTGAGCGAAGCCGACCCACGCGTTGTCGACTTGCTCAACAGATACGCCGCCGCCCACGATTCCGGCGACGCGGACGGAAATGCGGACGGCAACTCGGACGGTGACGGCGGCGGGCACGACTGGGGGGACGGACTGGCGGCCGCCGGAGGTCTCGCGGCGATTCTCTCAACGGGGAACAACGCGGTGAAGTTCTTGCGCAGAAAGTGGCAGGGCCGCACCACCGCACCGGCCACCGCGCCGACCGCGGCACAGGCCACCGCACCGAAAGAGCTGCCGGAGCGGCGGAGCGAACCGGACGCCGACCGGCCCGCGGGCGAAGGGGAGCCCGCGCAGCTCTCCAAGGACCAGCTGGTGGATGTGGCGAAGCGCTACCTCGTGAGAAAAGAGGGAATCTCCGAGAGCAACCTGACTCTTCGCTGGGTGAATGAGGATGTCCAGGATTCGTGGTGCCTGGTCTCGTTCGACCTGGCGAAGGGCGGCGTGTGGCACGTGCTCATCAAGACGGTGAAGGGCCACGCCGCGGTCGACAAGGCGAAGTTCCTGACAGAGGAATGAGGGGGGAAGTCGAATGAGTTCGGACAGGCCCGGACATGTGACGGCACACGATCGGTTCCAGGTCGACGTCAGGCTGAGGACGGGAGCCTCGACGACGTTGCTCGTCGAAGACGTCCAGTTCCAGATAGCGCCCCACGAGCAACTGCACAGGCTGCTCCACAGCCGGAATCCGGTGGTGCGGCACTTCCTGGCACTTCTGGACGACGGCCCGGTGGACGTCGCGTACCACCCGGGGCTCGCGTCGAACGCGAAGCACGTGGCGGAGGAGGCCGCCCTGAGCCTGTTCCACGGGCTGGCACTCGCGGAGATGCTGAGGAAGACGGACGGGAAGTACCGGGACAGCGGGACGGAGATAGCCTCCGCGTCGACGGGCGGGTACGCGCCGGCCTACTCGTACCACACCCCCGCGAAGGTCATGGACGCCCTGGGCATCGTCTCTGCCGGGGAGAGGACGGGAAGGCACCTCATCGGGGGCTTCAAGGACGCCCGGGCGACGCTGAACGATCTCGTGACGTGGGCCATGGGGCTGCCCACGCAGGGGTACTACGTCGTCGAGGACGGCACGCCACAGGTGCTGCCCGTGATCGAGCACGAGATCAGGTTCCGCGACCTGGATCCGGTGGGCGGCCGGCACTGACGGCCGCTCCGCCCCGAAGAGAGGGTGCCCATGCCCACCACCGGCGGTGGCCTCCTGCTGCTGGTCGTGCTGCTGCTGCCCGGACTGACGTTCGTCGTCCTGCGGGAGCGCCGGAGCAGTGAGCGGCGGCCCAGCGCCTTCCGGGAGAGCGGTGCGGTCGTCTTCTGGAGCGTCTCGACGGAGTTCGTGACGCTGGCGCTGTTCGCGCTGGTGAGGAGTCTTCTGCCGGGGCTGACACCGGATGTCGGCCGGCTCGTCCGGGAGGGCGGGGCCTATGCGCGGGAGCACTACGTGTCACTCGGCTGGTGGGGAGCGGGCCTGCTGGCCTTCTCGTGCGGTCTGGCCGCGGCTGCGGCGATGCGCGCCGCGGCCGGACGCCACCCGTCCGGCATGTCCGCCTGGTGGATGCTTTTCGACGGGTGGTACCCCGGGGAGAACCCCGTGGTCGGGTGCCTGTTGGAGGACGGCTCCTACCTGGAGGGCCGGCAGGCGTCCTTCAACGTGAGCGCCGACGACTCGCCGGACCGGGACCTCGTGCTGGTGCAGCCGCTGAAGTACCGGCCGCCCGGCGGCACCGAGGTGCGGCCCCTCCCCTGGAGCGCCGCGTGCGTGTCGGCCCGCCGGATCGTCACGGTCTTCGTCAGCTACCCGCTCGCTGAGCCGGGGGCGGCGGCGGGGGAGGCGGGGGCGGCGGCGGGTGAGGGGTCCGGCCCGGCCGCACCGTAGCGTTCTGGCCGCGTTTGCCTGATGCCATGGGAGCCTCTCCTCACGCGGGGGTGCCACGCCTCGCCGCAGGACGACCTCGGCGGCCCGTCCTCTCGAGGGTAGCGGCCCCGCGTCCGCCCCGGCATGGTTCCGCCGGGCTTCTGATGTGACGACTCGTCAGCTACCGTGCCCGACGCCGTTTCCTGAAGGAGGAGCGATGGGCAAGCTGGACGGACGGGTCGTGATCGTCACCGGTGCGGCGAGGGGGCAGGGGGAGCAGGAGGCCCGGCTCTTCAGGGCGGAGGGCGCCGACGTCGTCGTCGCCGACGTCCTCGACGACCAGGGTGAGGCACTCGCCAAGGAGATCGGCGCGCGCTACGTCCATCTCGACGTGGGCCGCGAGGACCAGTGGTCCGCCGCCGTGGCCGCCGCCAAGGAGGCGTACGGCCGGATCGACGGGCTGGTGAACAACGCCGGCATCCTGCGCTTCAACGCCCTGGTGGACACGCCGTTGGCCGAGTTCATGCAGGTCGTGCAGGTCAACCAGGTCGGCTGCTTCCTCGGCATCAGGGCGGTCGCCCCGGAGATGGCGGACGGCGGCACGATCGTGAACACCGCCTCGTACACGGGGATGACCGGCATGGCCGCCGTCGGCGCCTACGCGGCGACCAAGCACGCCGTCCTCGGCCTGACCCGCGTCGCCGCCCTGGAGCTCGCCCCCCGCCGGATACGGGTGAACGCGATGTGCCCCGGCGCCATCGACACGGCGATGTCCAACCCGGCCGCGCTGGACCCGGACGCCGACCCCGAGGCGGCCCGCCGGGGCCTCGACGGTTTCTACCGCAAGCTGGTGCCGCTCGGCCGGGTCGGGCGGCCGGAGGAGGTGGCCAAGCTGGCCCTCTTCCTCAGCTGCGACGACTCCTCCTACATCACCGGCCAGCCGTTCGTGATCGACGGCGGATGGCTGGCCGGGGTCACCGTCATCTGACCTCATCTGATGGTTCGTCAGCTATTGACGGTGCACACCGCTGGTGCCAGAGTCGGCCACACAATGATCTGACGAAGTGTCAGAAACAGAGGACGGTGAACCTCCGTGGAATTCGGGCTCTTTGTACAGGGATACGTGGGCAAGCGCGCCGGGACCGACCCGCTCGCCGAGCACAAGGCGCTGATGGAGGAGACCGAGTACGTCATCGAGGCGGACCGGTCCGGCTTCAAGTACGCCTGGGCGTCCGAGCACCACTTCCTGGAGGAGTACTCGCACCTCTCCGCCAACGACGTGTTCCTCGGCTACCTCGCGCACGCGACCGAGCGCATCCACCTCGGCTCCGGCATCTTCAACCCGCTCGCCCAGGTCAACCACCCGGTGAAGGTCGCCGAGAAGGTCGCCATGCTCGACCACCTCAGCGGCAACCGCTTCGAGTTCGGCAGCGGCCGGGGCGCCGGTTCGCACGAGATCCTCGGGTTCCTCCCCGGCATCACCGACATGAACCACACGAAGGAGATCTGGGAGGAGACGATCGCCGAGTTCCCCAAGATGTGGCTCCAGGACGAGTACGAGGGCTTCCAGGGCAAGCACTGGTCGCTGCCGCCCCGCAAGGTGCTGCCCAAGCCCTACGGGAAGTCCCACCCCGCGATGTGGTACGCGGCCGGATCGCCGCCGTCGTACGCCATGGCGGCGCGCAAGGGGCTCGGGGTGCTCGGCTTCAGCGTGCAGAAGGTGTCCGACATGGAGTGGGTGCTGGAGCAGTACAAGACGGCCGTCGTGGACGCCGAGCCGATCGGGGACTTCGTCAACGACAACGTGATGGTGACGACCACCGCGATCTGCGCGCCGACGCACGACGAGGCGATACGGATCGCCGTGAACGGCGGGCTGCACTACCTGCCGTCGCTGGTGTTCCGCTACCACGACACCTTCCCCCGGCCCGAGGGCTTCCCCGTGTGGCCGGAGACGCTGCCCGAGTACACGGCGGAGTTCGTCGAGGTGCTCATCGAGGAGGAGCTGCTGATCTGCGGCGATCCGGACGAGGTGCTGCGGCAGTGCAAGCGGTGGGAGCAGGCGGGCGCCGACCAGCTGAGCTTCGGCCTGCCGGTGGGGGTGCCGAAGGAGGAGACCCTGCAGACGATCCGGCTGATCGGGGAGCACGTCATTCCGAAGATCGACACGGATCCGGTGCACAGGACCTCGCGGTTCCGGGCAGGGGCCTGAGCGTTGTTCGGCGGGTGGGCGGGGGCTGGTCGCGCCCACGCGGCGGAGCCGCACAGCGATGGCGCCCCGCGCCCCTGCCCGCATCGTCGCAACGCCAACCAGGAGGTGAACCCATGCTCGATCACGTCATCAAGGGCGCGTCCGTCGTGGACGGCACCGGCGTGCCCGCTCGCACCGCGGACGTCGGCATCCGGGACGGCCGGATAGCCGCGGTCGGCGACATCACCGAAGAGGCCCGGACCACTGAGGACGCCGCCGGGCTCGTCCTCGCGCCCGGCTTCGTGGACCCGCACACGCACTACGACGCCCAGCTCTTCTGGGACCCCTACGCGACGCCCTCGCTCAACCACGGGGTCACCACCGTCGCCGGCGGGAACTGCGGCTTCACGCTCGCCCCGCTCCACCCCGACCGGCCCGAGGACGCCGACTACACGCGCCGGATGATGTCCAAGGTCGAGGGGATGTCGCTGGTCGCGCTGGAGGAGGGCGCGCCCTGGAACTGGCACGGGTTCGGCGAGTACCTGGACGCCCTGGAGGGGCGGATCGCGGTCAACGCCGGCTTCATGGTCGGACACTGCGCGCTGCGCCGGTACGTCATGGGGCCCGACGCGGTGGGCGGGCAGCCGACCGACGAGCAGCTCGCCGCCATGGTGAGGCTGCTGCACGACGCCATGGACGCCGGGGCCTGGGGGCTGTCCACCACGCAGTCCTCCACCCACTCGGACGGCGACGGGCAGCCGGTCGCCTCGCGGCACGCCGGCCCCGCCGAGCTGCTGGCCCTCGCGCGCGCGGTCGGCGAGCGCGAGGGGACGCAGATCGAGGCCATCGTCGCGGGCTGCCTGGACCAGTTCAGCGACGCCGAGATCGACCTGTTCGTGGAGATGAGCGCGGCGGCCGGACGCCCGCTGAACTGGAACGTCCTGACCGTCGACGCGTCCGTCCCGCAACGCGTGCCCCGGCAGTTGCTGGCCAGTGAGCGGGCCCGCAAGGCGGGCGGCCGGGTCGTGGCGCTGACGATGCCGATCCTCACGCCCATGAACATGTCTCTGGGCACCTTCTGCGCGCTCAACCTCATCCCCGGATGGGGCGAGATCCTCGGCCTGCCCGTGCCCGAGCGGATGCGGCGGCTGCGGGACCCCGCCGTCCGGGAGCGGATGCTGGAGCGGGCGTCGTCCAAGGAGGCGGGTGTCTTCCGGCGGCTGACGGACTTCGGCCGGTACGTCGTCGGCGACACCTACACCGCCGAGAACGCCGGGCTGTCGGGCCGGGTCGTGCGCGACATCGCCGCCGAACGCGGTCAGGACCCCTTCGCCTGCCTGGTCGAGATCTGCGCCAACGACGACCTGCGGACGGTCCTGTGGCCGATGCCCACCGACAACGACCCCGCGTCCTGGGCGCTGCGCGCCGAGACCTGGCAGCACGAGGACGTCCTGCTCGGCGGCTCCGACGCCGGCGCCCACCTGGACCGCATGTGCGGGGCCCCGTACACCACGCGCTTCCTCGGTGACTGCCTGCGGGGCCGGAGACTGGTGGGTCTGGAGCAGGCGGTGAAGATGCTGACCGACGACCCGGCCCGGCTCTTCGGGCTGCGCGACCGGGGCCGGATCCAGGAGGGCTTCCACGCCGACCTCGTCCTGTTCGACCCGGAGCGCGTCGACGCCGGCCCGGCCACCCTGGTGCACGACCTGCCCGGCGACAGCCCCCGGCTCGACTCCCGGGCGATCGGCGTGCGGGCGGTCTGGGTCAACGGCGTCGAGGCGATCCGGGACGACGTGGTGAGCGGGGCGGTACCGGGGCGGGTGCTGCGGTCGGGGCGGGACACCCGCACGGTGAGCACCCGGTGAGCCGACGGCTGTTCATCGACGGGACGTGGGTCGAGCCGGACGGCGGCTCCTACGAGGTGACCGACCCGGCGACCGAGGAGACCGTCGGGTGGGCGCCGGAAGCCTCGCACGAGCAGGTGCGCCAGGCATGCGCCGCCGCCCGCGAGGCGTTCGGGCCCTGGTCGCGCACGGCCCCCGAGGAGCGGGCGGCGATCCTCGCCCGTGCGGCGGACGTCATCGCGGGGCATCTGGAGCCGTACACGGAGCTGGCCCGGGCGGAGACCGGGGCGACCACGCTCACGGCGCGGCGGATGCAGGTCGGGATCGCCGCCGCCCGCTTCCGCCGGTACGCGCGCGTCGAACCGGCCGAGTGGCCGATCGCGCCGCAGATCAACGAGGCCGGCCCGATGGGGAAGGCGGGCGTGATGGGCGCGCTGGCCGTGCGTCAGCCGGTCGGGGTCGTCACCTGCGTCACCTCGTACAACAACCCGTGGGCGAACACGGCCGGGAAGGTCGCCCCCGCGCTGGCCATGGGCAACACGGTGGTGGTGAAGCCCGCCCCGCAGGACCCGCTCTCCGTGTACCGGATGGCGGAGGCGCTGGAGACGGCCGGGGTGCCGAGGGGTGTCGTCAACGTGGTCTCCGGCCGGTCGGCCGCCGTCGGCGAGGCAGCCGTCGGGTCCGCCGACGTCGACATGGTGAGCTTCACCGGCTCCACGGCCGTCGGGCAGCGCATCGCGGAGGTGTGCGGGCGCTCCATGAAACGCCAGTTGATGGAGCTGGGCGGCAAGGGCGCGGCGGTCGTGTTCGACGACGCGGACCTCGCCTCGGCCGTGGCCGGCATCGGCACGACGTTCTCCTTCTACAGCGGCCAGATCTGCACGGCACCGACCCGGGTCCTGGCCCAGCGGGGCGTGTACGACCGTCTGGTAGAGCAACTGGCGGCCTACGCGGGCCGACTGAAGGTCGGCGACCCCCGCCAGCGGGACACGGTCGTCGGCCCGGTGATCTCGGCGGCACACCGGGACCGCGTGGAGTCGTACGTCGAACTCGGGCGCAAGGAGGGCGCGGTGGTCGTCACCGGAGGCGAACGGCCCGCCCTGGAAACCGGCTTCTACGTCGCGCCGACCCTCCTCGCCGACTGCACCAACGACATGCGGGTGGCCCGCGAGGAGATCTTCGGCCCGGTGGTCGTCGTGGTCCCCTTCGACGACGAGGACGAGGGCGTCGCCCTGGCCAACGACAGCGACTACGGCCTGATCGACTACGTCTGGTCCGGTGACGTGGCCCGCGCCTTCCGGGTGGCCCGCCGCCTGCGGGCCGGCGGCGTCGGCGTCAACACCGTCGGCCGCAACATGGAGGCGCCGTTCGGCGGCTTCAAGCGCAGCGGCGTGGGCCGCGACGTCGGCTCGTACGCCCTGCACGCCTACAGCGAGGTGCAGGCGATCGTGTGGCCGGGGTGAGGCGGCCGGGGGTGCTTTGGCCGGGGTGCGTCGGCGGGAGGGGCGTCGGCCGGGGCGAGGCGGCCGGAGGTGCGTCGGCGGGAGGGGCGTCGGCCGGGGCGAGGCGGCCGGAGGTGCGTCGCCGGGTGAAGCGGCCGGGGGTGCGTCGGCCGGGGTGAGGCGGTGGCCGGGTGAGGTGCCGCCGGGAGGTCAGCCGCCCGGCAGCGTCTCGTCCAGCCAGTCGAAGACCACCTCGCAGTGCTGCTGCGGAGCCATCGGGGAGCAGTGCAGCTGCGCCCCGGTGGCGGCGGTGAGCTTCACGTAGTCCTTGGGCGAGGTCAGCTTGTCGAACATCTGACGGGGCTGGCCGGGGTAGAACTGCTCGTCCTCGTAGTCCAGGACCAGCGTGGGCATCTTGATCCGGCCCACCACCTGCGTGATGTCCAGCGCCTCGATGCGCCGCGCGGCCGTGTAGAAGTCGGTGAACATCCTGCCCTGGCGGGCGTCGAGCATGGCCGGCACGGAGAACGGCTCGAAACGCTTCCTCAGCGTCGCGGCGTCGGCCGCGGACAGCTCCGGGACGACCTCCTTGTTCCAGACGTTGTTGGTCTCGGCCTTGTCCGGCGTGAGGATCTCCCGGATCTCCGGGGGGAAGCCCAGCCACGGCGTCAGACAGCCGGGCATCGCCACCACGGCCGCGAGCCGGCTCTCGAAGGCCGCGGCCCGCGGCGCCAGGTCGCCCGCCATGCTCAGCCCGGTCAGGGCGATGCGGTCCGGATCCACGTCGGAACGCGCGGCCAGCCAGTCGACGAGCGGGCCGACGACCTTCTCCCAGGTCGGGGTGAACACCACCTGGTCCACGAAGAGCAGCTGCCCCTGGCCGGGACCGTCGTAGACGAGCGCGTTCCAGCCCCGGTCCAGCGCGGCCTGGACGCCGTACGTCCACATGTCCACGTTCTGCCCGTCGCTGCCGTTGGTGAGGATCACGGTGCGGCGGCGCCCCGCGGCCGTGTCGGGGCGGAAGAACCACACCGGCAGCGGCGTCCTCCCGTACGGCACGTTCCCGGTCACCGGCGCCGGGTCGCACAGGCCGCAGAACTTGTCCCACGCCCCGCGGCCCGCCTTGTAGAGCTGCTCCTCGCCGCCCGGATCGTCGGAGCCGAGGACGAAGAACAGTGCCTGGGCGTAGTACTGAGCGGCCCGCAGCGCACGCCATCGCGTGGTCCGGGCGTCGGGCCGGCTGCCCTGGGGCGCCGCCATGAGCAGGTCGCCGAGCTTCTTGAAGGTCTCGACGTACGACTGCGAGGACAGGCCCGCCTTGTTCACGGCGTTGACGGCGGTGAGCACCTCGCCGACCTCGGCGGCGCGCTGACCGGACCCGCCGAGCGCGAGCAGGGCGCTGAAGTTGAAGCCCGGGTCGTCGAACAGCGTCATCACGCCGGGGGTGGGGCCGCCGGCCGTGGCGGAGGCGGTGGTGGTGGCGCGGGCCGCGGGCGCGCTGGCGCCGGTCGGGGTGCACCCGGCGGCCAGCACGGCGCCGGCTCCGCCGACCAGCCCGGCGAGTGCGCTGCGGCGGGTGGGCGGGGGCGTGCGGTCTCCGGAATCGTCCTTCATACGAAGTGAACGTAGGACTCCGGTCGTCGGGTCCCGGCACGCCACGCGCCCGTCCTCGCCCGAACGGCCGTCAGGGCCGGGCCCCGCCGTCCTCCAGGTCCACCCGCACCGTCAGCAGGTCCGTGCCGACGGCCCGCACCGCCGAGCTGTTCATCACCGGCAGCTCCCGCAGCCGGGCCCTCGGGTCGTCGTCCGGCAGCAGGTGGGCGGTCCCCTCGTGCCACCGCCCGCCGAGCCGCACCCGCACCCTCGGGTTCGCGCGGATGTTGCGGACGTACTGGGAGCGGTCGCCGAACTCGGAGACCAGCCAGAAGGAGCCGCCGGTGCGACGCCCGCCCACCGGGGTGCGGCGGGGGAGGCCGGACACGCGGCCGGTGGTCTCCAGCAGGGTCTGGAGGGGCACCCGGCGCAGGACGGGATTGAGGACACGGCGCTGGAAGGTCGTGGCGACGCGGAATCTAAGATCGTCGACGCGGCTCATGGGTGTGGCGACTCCTGTCTCGTGACGGGTCCGGTATTGCTTCAATGGTCCTCGGAACGTGGCGCGACGAGGACGGTGGGCATGCGGGTCGTGACCTGGAACCTGTGGTGGCGGTTCGGGCCCTGGGAGCAGCGGCAGAAGGCGATCCTCGGGACGCTGCGCGAGCTGCGCCCCGACGTCGTGGGCCTTCAGGAGGTGTGGGAGGCCGACGGCGAGAACCTCGCCGGGTGGCTGGCGGGCGAACTGGGCCTGCCCCACTGGGCCTGGGCCCCCTCGCACGCCCCCGAACGCTGGCAGCGGCGCATAGACGACCCCGCGGTAGGCATAGGCAACGCCGTCCTCAGCCGCTGGCCGATCACCGAACAGGCCGTCCTCCCCCTCCCGGCGCCCGCGGACGTCGACGACGGCCGCCTGGCCCTCTGCACCCGCCTGGCCACCCCTTCGTACGACGTGCCCTTCTTCACCACCCACCTCACCTCGCCGCTGCACGCGTCGGCGACCCGCTGCCGACAGGTGGGCGCGCTGGCCGAGTTCATCGCGGAGCACCGGGGCGGCACCCCGTACCCGCCGGTCGTCACCGGCGACTTCAACGCCTTCCCCGACTCGGACGAGATCCGCCTCTTCGGCGGCTACCGCACCGCCCCGGCCGTCCCCCGCCAAGTCCTCATCGACGCCTGGGAGTACGCGGACCCCGCTGCCCCGTCCCACACCTGGGACCCGGTGAACCCGTACGTGGCCGCCGGCCACACGCCCGGCGCCCGCATCGACTACATCCACGTCGGCCCGCCCGGCCCGGACGGACTCGGCCATGTCCGCGCGGTCCGGCGAGCGGGCGACGGCCCGGTGGACGGCGTCTGGCCCTCCGACCACCTGGCCGTCGTCGCGGACCTGGCCCTGTAGGTCACCTCACCCGCGCCGGTCCTCGCCCAGGAAGACCGGGTTGGTGAACGCCGCCATCGCGCCGGGCAGGGGCGGGAGAACCGCCTCGTGTCGCAGTTCGGCGCGGACGTACGCCGCGTGGGCGGGCGTCGTGCGCCACTCCACGACGCCCGCACCGGACGCCGGCAGCGGGGCGCTGGTGTGCAGCGCGCCCTGGTCGGTGACGAGGCGGACCACGCACCGCGGGGCACCGCTCACCTCCAGTCGGACGGTCACCGGCGTGTCCCGGTCGACCTCCAGCCGCTCCCCGATCCCGGCGTGCCGGGCACGACCGCCGGACACCGTGAAGGACAGCGACACATGCCGTGACTCGGCGACGTAGGAGCGTCCGGAGCGGATGCCCTCCTGGACGGCCTCGCGGGTCAGGTCGTCGGCGAGGACGACGGTCTGCGGGTGGCCGACGACGTCCGGGTCCCGGTGGGCGTCGCTGCTGCCCATCGCCGGGATCCAGTCCCGCCCCGCCTCCCGGCCCCGCGCGGAGGCGACGAGCATGCTGTCCCAGTCGGCCAGCGCCATCTCGTCGTCCGGAGTCCAGGGGCCGTTCCACACCTCGATCACGTCCGCCTCGCCGAAGCCGAACTTCCAGTTGCAGCCGATGCAGTTGGAGTGCGGGTGGGCCGGGACGACCAGGCCGCCGGCCTTGCGGACCTGGCGGGCGAACCGGCCGTAGCGGTTCTCGCGGGCCCGGTAGCGCCAGTCGACGAAGGTGCCGGGGCCGGTGCCGAGCGCCACGACATGGCCGTTGCGGGTGGTGATCTCCTCGCCCAGCATCACCAGCAGGTCGTCGCCCGCGACGTCGGCCCAGTGCGCGTGCGCGGAGTGGGTGTTGTGCTCCGAACTGTTGACGAAGTCCAGCCCCGCCGCCCGCGCCAGCGCCCCGATCTCGGCGGGGGTGCGGCGGCCGTCGGAGTGCCAGGAGTGCAGATGGCAGTCGCCCCGGTACCAGTCCCGGCCCCGTCCCTCGGCCCGCTCCGGCGGGTACACGACCGCCGGTGCCTCGCCGGGCTCGCCGTGGGTCAGCGTGATCGTGATCTCGTACGTCAGCCCCTGCGGTGCCACCGTGTAGGGGCCGAGCGCGATGTGCCAGGTGCCGCGCCGCACCGGGCCCGGGAGATAGCCGGGGGTCGCCTCGTCGGCGCGGAGGAAGAACTCCGTGCGCGCCCCGCCCGACCAGCCGCGGAAACCCCGGCCGCCCAGGTCGGTGCCGCGCTCGTCGAAGATGCCGATGTCGAGGGCGTTGCCCGGCGTTCCGGCGGGGACCGAGGGACGGTCGTAGGTGTAGGCGACCTTGAGCTCCCGTACCCCGGCGGGGATGTCCACCGGCAGGTACACGAAGTCGGGTGAGCCGGGCGGGAGGGTGCCCCGCACGGTCCTCGTCTGCTGCCGGTCGGCGCCCGACGCGAAGCTCACACCCGAGAGGGTAAGCGCGGCGGCGGTCCCGGTCACGAACAGCGTGCGTCTTCCGATCACTGAGTCGTCGTCAACCATGCGGACCAGGATGGGCGTCCGGCGTGAACTGCGGAACACCTCGGGGCGACAGCTTGGGCAGACCGTGATCCCGAGAGGACGGGCTCGATCCTGGCGGACGGAAGCTGATCCCGACCAGTCGGTATGGACAGATGAACGTCACCCCGGTAGAGATGGGGGCATGCGCATCGCCGTCACGATCTTCCTCACGGACGAGACCATCGCCCCGACCCGGCTCGCCCGGGAGCTGGAGCAGCGGGGCTTCGCCGGGCTGTATCTGCCCGAGCACACCCACATCCCGGTCGAGCGGACCACCCCGTACCCGGCGGGCGGCGACCTGCCGCCCGAGTACGGCCGCACCCTCGACCCCTTCGTCGCCCTCGGCCAGGCCGCCGCCGTCACCGAGCGCCTCGGCCTCGGCACCGGCATCACGCTGGTCGCCCAGCACGACCCGATCGACCTGGCCAAGCAGGTCGCGACCCTCGACCACCTCTCCGGCGGCCGCTTCACCCTCGGCCTCGGCTTCGGCTGGAACGTCGAGGAGGCGGCCGACCACGGCGTCGAGTGGCGCACGCGACGCGAACTGGTCCGGGACCGGATGGCGTTGATGCGCGCCCTGTGGTCGGAGGAACCGACCGCCTACGAGGGCGAGTTCGGTGGCGTACGCGCCAGCCACGCCTTCCCCAAGCCGGTGCAGAAGCAGCGCGGCCCGGTCGTCGGCCCTCGCACCCTCGTCGGCGGCGCCGCGGGCCCGAAGCTGTTCACGCACATCTGCGAGTACGCCGACGGCTGGCTGCCCATCGGCGGGCGCGGCCTGTCCGAGTCCCTGCCCCGGCTGCGCGACGCCTGGTCCGATGCCGGCCGCGACCCGTCCGCCCTCCAGGTCGTCCCGTACGCCGTGTTCCCCACGCCGGGCAAGCTCGCGCACTACGCGGACCTGGGCATCGAGGAGGTCGTCGTGCAACTGCCCCCGGCCGGCGAGGCGGAGGTGCTGCGGGCGCTGGACGGGTGCGGCGGCTTCCTGGCGTGACCGCGGGGCGCTGATCGGCTCGACCTTATGCTCGAACAATGACGACTTCCGCGACCTCCGGAACCGGCTCCACCGACCGCCCCAGCGGCACCGGCCCCACCGAGAACTCCCTGCGTCGCGCCCTCAAACGCGCTCGTGACGGCGTCGCCCTCGACGTCGCCGAGGCGGCCGTACTGCTCCAGGCCCGCGGCGAGGCCCTCACGGACCTCGCCGCGTCCGCCGCCCGGGTGCGGGACGCGGGACTGGAGGCGGCCGGCCGCCCCGGCGTCATCACGTACTCGAAGAGCGTCTTCATCCCGCTGACCCGGCTGTGCCGGGACAAGTGCCACTACTGCACGTTCGTCACCGTGCCGGGCAAGCTGCGCCGCGCCGGGCACGGGATGTTCATGTCCCCGGACGAGGTCCTCGACGTCGCCCGCAAGGGCGCGGCCCTCGGTTGCAAGGAAGCCCTCATCACCCTCGGCGACAAGCCCGAGGACCGCTGGCCCGAGGCGCGCGAGTGGCTCGACGCGCACGGCTACGACGACACCATCGCCTATGTCCGCGCGATCTCCATCCGCATCCTGGAGGAGACGGGCCTGCTGCCCCACCTCAACCCGGGCGTCATGAGCTGGACGGACTTCCAGCGCCTGAAGCCCGTGGCGCCGAGCATGGGCATGATGCTGGAGACGACGGCCGAACGCCTGTGGTCGGAGCCCGGCGGACCGCACCACGGCTCCCCGGACAAGGAACCCGCCGTGCGGCTGCGGGTGTTGGAGGACGCGGGCCGCTCCTCGGTCCCCTTCACCTCCGGCGTCCTCATCGGCATCGGCGAGACCTACGAGGAGCGCGCCGAGTCCCTCTTCGCGCTGCGCCGCGTCTCCCGCGCCTACCACGGCGTCCAGGAACTGATCATCCAGAACTTCCGCGCCAAGCCGGACACGGCGATGCGCGGCATGCCGGACGCGGAACTCGACGAACTGGTCGCGACGGTGGCGGTGGCCCGGCACATCATGGGCCCCTCGGCCTGCCTCCAGGCCCCGCCCAACCTGGTGGACGCGGAGTACGGGCGGCTGATCGGCGCGGGCATCGACGACTGGGGCGGTGTCTCCCCGCTGACCATCGACCACGTCAACCCCGAGCGCCCCTGGCCGCGGATCGAGGAACTGGCGGCGAGGTCGGCGGAGGCCGGCTTCGAGATGCGTGAACGCCTCTGCGTCTACCCGGAGTTCGTACGCCGTGGGGAGCCCTGGCTGGACCCGCGCCTGCGCCCGCACGTGGCGGCACTCGCCGACCCGGAGACGGGCCTGGCGCGGGAGGGGGCGCTGCCCGAGGGGCTGCCCTGGCAGGAGCCGGACGAGGCGTTCGTCGCGTCCGGCCGCACGGACCTGCACACCGCGATCGACACCGAGGGCCGCACCTCGGACCGCCGCGACGACTTCGACGAGGTGTACGGCGACTGGGGAGCCCTGCGCGAGGCGGCCGCCCCCGGCATGGTCCCGGAGCGCGTCGACGCCGACGTGCGAGCGGCGCTGCGGACGGCCGCGGACGACCCGACGCGCCTGACGGACGAGGAGGCGCTGGCGCTGCTGCACGCGGACGGCCCGGCGCTGGACGCCCTCACCCGTGTCGCGGACGACGTGCGCAAGTCGGTGAACGGGGACGACGTGACGTACATCGTCACCCGCAACATCAACTTCACCAACGTCTGTTACACGGGGTGCCGCTTCTGCGCCTTCGCGCAGCGCCGCACGGACGCCGACGCGTACACGCTGTCCCTGGACCAGGTGGCGGACCGCGCCCAGCAGGCGTGGGACGTGGGCGCGGTGGAGGTCTGCATGCAGGGCGGCATCCACCCCGACCTGCCCGGCACGGCGTACTTCGACATCGCGAGGGCGGTCAAGGAGCGCGTCCCCGGCATGCACGTGCACGCCTTCTCGCCGATGGAGGTGGTGAACGGCGCGACTCGCACGGGCATGTCGATCCGGGAGTGGCTGACCGCCGCCAAGGAGGCCGGCCTGGACTCCATCCCCGGCACGGCGGCGGAGATCCTGGACGACGAGGTCCGCTGGGTCCTGACCAAGGGCAAGCTGCCCGCGGCCACCTGGATCGAGGTCGTCACCACGGCCCACGAACTGGGCATCCGCTCCTCGTCCACGATGATGTACGGCCATGTGGACCAGCCCCGCCACTGGCTGGGCCACCTGCGCACCCTGGCCGGCATCCAGCAGCGGACGGGCGGCTTCACGGAGTTCGTCACGCTCCCCTTCATCCACACGAACGCGCCCGTCTACCTGGCGGGCATCGCCCGCCCCGGCCCCTCGGTGCGGGACAACCGCGCGGTGACGGCCATGGCGAGGCTGCTCCTCCACCCGCACATCCCGAACATCCAGACAAGCTGGGTCAAACTGGGCGCGGAGGGTGCGGCGGAGATGCTCCGCTCCGGCGCCAACGACCTGGGCGGCACCCTCATGGAGGAGACGATCTCCCGCATGGCGGGCTCGTCCTACGGCTCCTACAAGTCGGTGCGCGACCTGGTCGCGGTGGCCGAGTCGGCGGGCCGTCCGGCCCGTCCGCGCACCACGCTGTACGGCGAGGTCCCGCAGGAGCGGCAGCGGACGGCGGCGGCGTCCGACGGCCACCTTCCGGAACTGCTGCCGGTGCTGGACTGAGGGAAGGGCGTTCAAGCACGGGCAGTACGATGATCCGACCCTCGGTGTGTCGGGGGTCGGAGACTGAGGAGATGCGTGCCCGTGCCTGCCCGACGGCTTCCCTCCTGGGCCTGGGTGTCCGGCCTCACCGCGGGGGCGATCGCGGCGGTCGTCGTGCTCGCCGTACAGGCCGGGCAGGGGCAGCGCCCCACGGCCGCGGCGACGACCCGCACCGACCCCTCCTCGACCCCGGCCGCCACCGCGAAGCCCAAGCCGAGCAAGCCGGCCCCGCCGGCCGTGCCCGACGCCTCGGGGACCGGACGGCGGATCGTCTACGCGCTCGGGGAGCGGCGGGTGTGGCTCGTCGACGCCAGTGACAGCCCCCGTCGTACGTTCACGGTCTGGCCCGGCACGGTCGACCCCGACGCCGGCACGTACACCGTCGGGACCCGGACCGAGGCCACCACCGGCTCGGACGGCGTCGAGATCGAGCACATCGTCTACTTCGCCGCCAAGTCGGGCGTCAACATCGCCTTCTCCGCCGCGGTGGACGGCTCCTCGCCCCCGCCGCCCGCGTCCGGCACGCAGACCGGCGGCATCCGCATGAAGTCGGCGGACAGCGAGGCGCTGTGGACGTTCGGCACGGCGGGGACGAAGGTCACGGTCGTCAAGTAGCCGGTCCGGCCTGGCCGGCGGGCAGGTGGTTCACCAGCAGGACGACACCGCTGACCAGGAAGATCCGGGTCGCCGCGTCCAGCCCGTTCCAGTCCTGCGACTGCCACATCGCGAACCACTCCCCGCCGATCGCGACGAACCCGGCGCCGAACAGCAGCATCACCATCAGCAGCCCGTACGTGGATATCCGCCGCGCCAGTGGGTGCGCGCCGCGGGCCCAGAACCAGGTGCCGGCGACGAGGACGAGCGCGGCGACGGTCTCCCACACGATGATCGCGACATAGGCCGCGTCCTGGAGCGCGGTGTCCGTGATCGCCCGCCACATCAGGTCGTCGTCCTTGAACGTGGTGTCCATGGCGAGGACATGCCGCACGAAGTCCTGGTTGGTCCCGAAGTCCGTGATGTTCCCGAAGGCGACAAGGGTCATGTAGAGGGCCACGGTTCCGGTGAGGACGGTGGCGGCGACGGGGAGCGCGCGTCCGGTGGTGCGCGTGGTGGTTGTGGACATGCCCTTTCTCTACCAACGCCGGGGCATGTCCAAGCCGGCGCATACAGCGGCCCTCGGAGTCGAGGACGGCCCGGTTCCTGTCCGTGCCGAGGCACGATTGCGTCTATCTGTGCAATGTGACGTGGTACGGCCCGTAGGCGTCCATTCGCGACTACTTTCGCCACACCCCCTATACCGATCCGCCCCCTGAACCGATCGTTCCCCGTCGCATACAGTGCGAGCTGTCGTACATACGGACGGTGCCCTGGGGAGGTCTGGTGGAGGCGACAGCGGGCGCCGTGTGGGGCCGTGCCGAGCAGCAGGACTTCCGCAGCCGCGTGCGCGGAACGCTGCTCGGTGTCGCCGTGGGGGACGCGCTGGGCGCACCCGTCGACGGCATGGATGTCGACGCCATCCGCGCGGCGCACGGCCCGGAGGGCGTCGTCGACCTCGCCCCGGCCTACGGCAGACGCGGCGCCGTCACCCACCTCACCCAGCTCACCCTGTTCTCCGTCGACGGGCTGATCCGCGCCCAGGTCCGCCGCGACACCGGCGCCTGGCACCCGCCGACCGACCTCCACCGGGCGTATCTGCGCTGGGCGGCCACCCAGCGCGACTGGGGCCCGGACGAGCGCCGCAGGGACGACGGGTGGCTCGCCCGCGAGGAGTGGCTGTACGCCCGCCGGGACCCCGCCCGCTTGCTGATGCTCGGTCTCGGCGACGAGATCATGGGCACGCCGGAGGCGCCCAAGAACCCCGGCGAGGCCGGTCCCGAGGCCGCCGCCCGCTCCGCGCCCTTCGGGCTGCTCGTCGGCTGGGAGCCGCAACTCGTCTGCCAGCTCGCGGTGGAGTGCGCCGCCCAGACCCACGGCCACCCCGTCGCGTACCTGGCGGCGGGGGCGTACGCCGTGATCGTGCACACCCTGGCGCGCGGCGAGAGCCTCGACGCGGCGGTGCAGCGGGCGCTGGCGCTGCTCGTTGCCCGGCCCGGTCACGAGCCGGTCTCCGCCGCCCTCCAGCAGGCGCTGGGCGCCGTACGGCAGGGCATCCCGACGCCGGACCGGGTCGCCGACCTGGCCGGTGACGGCACCGCAGACCGGCTTGTCTCCGCCGCCGTCTACTGCGCCCTGGTCGGTGAGGACGTACGCCACGGCCTGCGTCTCGCCGCCAACCACGACGGCCCCTCCGCCGCCACCGCCTCCCTCACCGGCGGCCTCCTCGGCGCCCTGCACGGCGAGACCGCGCTGCCCCCGGCCTGGCTCGCCGAGCTGGAGGGCCGCGCCACGATCCTCGAACTCGCCGACGACTTCGCCATGGAGATGACCCAGGGCCCGGCCCTGCACACCCCGGCCACCGCCTCCCCGGCCTGGCTGGCCCGTTACCCGCGTTCCTGACCCGGGCGCGCGGCTTTCCTCCCGGCGCCTCACTCCTGCAAGATGACCCTCGCTCATCCCACTTTCCTCTTGTGCGACCACCAACGGGAGAAACCTCACGTGTCCGAACAGCCGCAGCAGCCCTCTCAGCCGCCTCAGCCGCCTCAGCCCGGGTACGGCTACCCCGGTGCCGGGCCGTACGGAGGAGGACAGCCCGGGCCGTACGGCTATCCCCCGCAGTACCAGCAGCACCCCGGCTTTGCGGGCCCGGTCCCGCCGGGTACCTACACCGGCGACCCCAACGCGCCCTACGGGTACGACGTCTACGGACGCCCGTACTCCGACAAGTCGAAGATCGTCGCGGGTGTCCTCCAGTTCGTCCTGGGCTGTTTCGGTGTCGGGCGCTTCTACACCGGCCACGTGGGCCTGGCCCTGGGCCAGCTCTTCACCTGCGGCGGGCTCGGCATATGGGCGCTGATCGACGCGATCCTCCTGCTGACCGGCGACCACACCGATGCTCAAGGACGCGTACTGCGTGGCTGAGACGGCCCGTCCGCCCCGCCGCGGCCCGGTGCTTCGGCTCCTGTCGAGGCATCCGGCGGCGGCACCGCTCGCCGTGCTCGCCGCCGGGGCGGCCGGGGCCGTCCACCTCTACGGCACCGACCCGCACGTGCCGGGCCAGTTCCTGCCGCCCTGTCCGTTCCATTTCGTCACGGGGCTGCTCTGCCCCGCCTGCGGCGGCAGCCGCATGGTGTACGACCTGATGCACGGCCGGTTCGACGCCGCCTGGGTGGACAACCGGGCGTTGCTGCTCGTTTCGCCCTTCGCGCTCGCGCTGCTGGGTCGCTGGATCTGGGAGGGGTTGCGCGGTCGGCACTGGCGGCCGCGTGTCGGCGGGCGGGCACAGGTGCTGATCCTCACCGCTGCCGTGGCCTGGACGGTTGCCCGCAACCTCCGCTGACGCCCTGTCCGATGGCCTTAATCACGGAACAGGCACAATCACTTCATGCCACTCCCCCTGACCTCGGCCGTCTCCTTATGCTCCTGGTCATCGGGGGGACGGCCGGGCGTGACGGGGTCACGCGCGGATGTATTTCAAGACACTTCCGCAGTGTGCGGACCTGGTCGGTGACGGCCTCCTCCTGCTGCCGGAACTCCTCGTTCCGGCTTCTCGCGTACATATCAGGAGCAGTGCACATGACCGTCCCCAAAGCCGACGCCCCCTACGGCGTCGACCCGCTCGGCCGCCCGTACTCGGACAAGTCCAAGATCGTCGCGGGTATCCTCCAGATCTTCCTCGGCACCCTCGGCATCGGCCGCTTCTACGTCGGCTCCGTCGGCGTGGGCGTGGCGCAGCTGCTCACCTGCGGTGGCCTGGGCCTCTGGGCGCTGATCGACGGCATCCTGTTCCTCACCAGCAACGACCGCACCGACAAGCAGGGCCGCGTGCTGCGCGGCTGACGCCGGGCGCCTACGGCACAGGGCCCCGCCTCCGTATGGAGCGGGGCCCTGTGCCGTGAACGGGGTGACGGACTCCGGGCGACGACGCGAAGTGCCGGCCAGGTTCTAGTCCTTCACCCGGGCACCGAACTCGTCGTCGACGCCACCCTGCGCCGGTACGGCCGCCGCCGCGCTGTCGTCGTCCGTGTTGATCTTCTCGATGACCGCGAGCCGTTCCGCCGTGTCCTCCGGCTTCAGGAAGCCGATCAGGATGTACAGGACCAGTGACACCGCCAGCGGGATCGACACCTGGTACTGGAGCGGCACCCCGCCCTCGACGTTCCAGTTGATCGGGTAGTTGACCAGCCAGAAGGCCAGCAGACCCGCCGCCCAGCTGGTGAGCGCCGCCGTCGGACCGGAGCGGCGGAAGGGGCGCAGCAGGCCCAGCATCATCGGGATGGCGATCGGGCCCATCAGGCCGGCCACCCACTTGATGACCACGGTGATGATGTCCTGGAACGTCGGCGAGTTCACCTGGGTGGCCACCGCCATGGACAGCGCGAGGAACACGACGGTCGTCAGCCGGGCGCTGATCAGTCCGGACCGCTCCGACCAGGTGCGTGCCTTCGCCGACAGCACGGGAGCGACGTCCCGGGTGAAGACGGCGGCGATCGCGTTGGCGTCCGAGGAGCACATGGCCATCGTGTGGGAGAAGAAGCCGACGATGACGAGACCCAGCAGACCGTGCGGCAGCAGCTGTTCGGTCATCAGGGCGTAGGAGTCGGAGCCGTCCGGCTTCTGTGCCTCGACCAGCAGCGGCGACATCCACATGGGGAAGAACAGGACCAGCGGCCACACCAGCCACAGCGCCGCCGACAGCCGCGCCGACCGCTCGGCCTCCTTGGGGCTCGGGGTCGCCATGTAGCGCTGGGCCTGGTTGAGCATTCCGCCGTTGTACTCGAACAGCTTGATGAACAGGAACGCCAGCAGGAAGACCGTGCCGTACGGCCCGACCAGCGGCTCTTCGTGGCCGGCCAGCTCCGGCCGGTCCCAGACGCCGAAGAAGCCGCCGTAGTCGCCGAGTTTCACCACGACCGCGACGAACATCGCGACACCGGCGAGGAGCTGGATCACGAACTGCCCCAGTTCGGTGAGCGCGTCGGCCCACAGCCCGCCGATCGTGCAGTAGACGCCGGTGACGACACCGGTGATGAGGATGCCCTGGTTCAGGGAGACACCCGTGAACACCGACAACAGGGTCGCGATCGCGGCCCACTTGGCGCCCACGTCCACGATCTTCAGCAGGATGCCGGACCAGGCCAGCGCCTGCTGGGTCTTCAGGTCGTAGCGGTTCTTCAGATACTCCAGCGGGGAGGCCACATGGAGCCGGGAGCGCAGCCGGTTGATCCGGGGCGCGAACAGCTTCGACCCGATGGCGATGCCCAGCGCGATCGGGAAGGACCATGTCACGAAGGACGTGACGCCGTAGGTGTAGGCGATCCCCGCGTACCCGGTGAACATCACCGCGCTGTATCCCGACATGTGGTGCGAGATGCCCGACAGCCACCAGGGCATCTTGCCGCCGGCGGTGAAGAAGTCGCTGACGTTGTCGACGCGTTTGTGCGACCACACGCCGATCGCGATCATCACGCCGAAGTAGCCGATGAGCACGGCCCAGTCGAGACTGTTCATGGGTCAACCTTCCGGGGTCCGCCTGGTGAACGGCCCGCTCATCGTGGGTGCGTCGACGCGAGCACGACAAGCAAGAGGAAGGTCAAGAGCGAGTAAAAATGTTCTGTACGGTGACTTGAGTTCACCTATCTGAACATGCGTGGAAGGCTCACCGCATCAACTCCCCTGCGTTGACCAGCAACGACTGCCCCGTGACGGCCCGTGCCCGGTCCGACGCCAGGAACGCCACCGCGTCCGCCACGTCCCCGTCCGTGGCCAGCTCCGGCAGCGCCATCCGGTCCGCCAGACGCGCCAGCACCTCCTCCTCCGGCACCCCCTCGGTGTGCGCGGTGAACCGCACGTACGCCTGCACCGGCGGGCCCCACATCCAGCCCGGGAGCACGGTGTTGACCCGGATCCGATCCGGCCCCAGCTCCCGCGCCAGCGAGTACATCGCGCTGGTCAGCGCCCCCTTCGACGCCGCGTACGCCGCCTGCCGCACCTGGGAGGGGGCCGCCACCGCCGACTGCGTCCCGATGAACACCACCGACCCGCCGCCCCGCTCCCTCATCCCCGGCAGGCTCGCCCGCGTCATCCGCAGCGAGCCCAGCAGGTTCACGTCGAGCACCGACAGCCAGGTGGCGAAGTCCGCGTCCGCGAGACCCCCGAAGTAGCTGTCCCAGGCGGCGACATGGACCACCGCGTCGATCCCCCCGAACCGCTCCCGCGCCAGCCCCGCCAGCGCCTCGCACTGCCCCTCGTCGGTGATGTCGGTCGCGCGGTACGCGGTGCGCGCCCCGTCCGGATCGATCGCGGCGGCGCTCTTGGCGAGGTTCTCCTCGGTCCGCGCGCCCAGCACCGCGTTCCCGCCGTCCCGGACGACGGCGGCGGCGACCTGGTGCCCGAGTCCGGCTCCGACGCCCGAGACGACGACGGTCCTGCCCGCGAGCAGCGACATGGGGGCCTCCCTGGGTCTGGCAAGTCATCTGACGGAGCGTCAGAGTAGGGGGGAGCGCAGGAGGAGGGAAGGTTCCATGTCCGAAGAGACCCGCAGCGACCTCTACGCCGGCCTGGCCGCCGTCGGCCCCTACGGCGTCCGCCCCGGCCACGCCCTGATCACCATGGTCGAGCCGCACCCCGGCCACGAGTACGCCTACAACCGCTGGTACGAGGACGACCACTACTACGCCGGCGCGATGGCCATGCCCTGGATGTACGCCGGCCGCCGCTGGGTCGCCACCCGCGACCTGCAACTCCTGCGCCGCCCCGAGAAGTCGGCGATCGCCCAGCCCGTCACCGCCGGCTGCTACCTCTCCACGTACTGGATCACCGAGGGCCGCCACGCCGACCACATGCAGTGGACCGTCGCCATCAACAAGCGCCTCAACCGCGACGCCCGCGTCCACCACGCCCGCACCCACGTCTTCACCGCGTTCCAGGACCACGAGACGACCGTCTACCGCGACGGCGCCGCCGGGCCCCGGGACTTCCACGCCCTCGACCACCCCTACGCGGGACTCGTCCTCCAGGTCGTCGACGCCGAGTCGGCGGGGCGGCGCGCCGCACTTCTGGAGTGGCTGCGCGACCGCCATCTCCCCGGGCGGCTCAGGAACTCCCCGGCCGCCCTGGTGACCGTCTTCCGCCCGGTCCCGCTGCCCGGCGACCGCATGACCTACGTCAAGCAGGTCGAGGGCGTCGACACCCGGCTGACCCTGCTGTGGTTCCTGGAGGCGGACCCGAGGGATTGCTGGGAGGAGCACTTCGGCGACCTCGACGTACCCGAGGAGCTGGGCCGCACCGAGCTGGTCGCCCCGTTCGTCCCGACGGTGCCGGGCACGGACCGCTACGTCGACCGGCTCCGCTGATCACCTGAGCTCCTCCGGGCACGGCGTCCCCCGCGGCCACTCGTAGGGGGACGCCAGCCGGTACGTCCCGGCGCTCGGCGCCACCAGCACCGTCCAGCTGTCGCCCTCCGCGTCCTCCTCGGTCTCCATCAGACAGCCGTTCACGTTCCGGTACGTTCTCGGCGTGCCCTTGGGCCGGTCCTCGGACGCCTCGGTCTCCTGGGGCGCCTGGACGCCCTCGCCCTCGGCGTCGACCAGCTTCAGCCACGGCGAGTACGGCACCCGGATCAGCACCCGGCCCGGCTGCCGCACCCGGAGCGTCATCTCCCCCTGCTCGGCACGCTCGACGGTGGCCGGCGGATCGGCGAGCGGAGCCGGGGCGCTCACCCGGAACAGCTGCCAGTTCGCGTCCCCCCAGATCTGCGTCAGATACGGCAGCCCGCGCTGCACCAGCTCCCGCTCCCGCTCACCGCCGTCCCCGTCCGGCTCGTCCTTGGGCAGCACCACGTAGTGCACGGCCCAGCGCTTGAGCCAGTCGTGGTAGTTGGCTGAGTTGAGGGTGTCGTCGTAGAAGAGCGGGTTGCGCTCCATGTCCGCCTGCCGGTTCCAGCCCCGGGCGAGGTTCACGTACGGGGCGAGCGCGGAGGCCTCGCGGTGGGAACGGGCCGGCACCACCTCGACGCGACCCTTCCCGGCTTCGACCTCCTGGAGCTCGTTGACCAGCGGGGCCAGTTCACGCGCCCACGAAGCGCGCGGCGTCGTGTTGACGACGTCGTCCACCGACTTCGCGCCGATCCAGGCGACGAACCCGGTGAAGGCCACCACGATCGCGTACCACTTGCGTGAACGCGGCGCCGCGAACGGCAGCGCGGCCAGCAGCGCCACCCCCGCGAACAGCATCGACAGCCGGGTGATGTTCGACCCGATCTGCGAGCTGACCAGCCACACCAGCAGCACCGACAGGCCGTACACGACCGAGGTGATGCGTACCGTCCGCCAGTCGCGCGGGACCAGCAGGGCGACGAGCGCCGAGTAGACCACGGGCATCAGGGCCGACCCGAACGACATCGGCTGCGTACCGGAGAACGGGAACGCCCACGCCGACACCGCCACCACGGCGGCCGGCGCCAGCCCGAGCGCCCACGCGCCCGGCCGGCGCTTCTGAAGGAACAGCGCGACCGCGACCAGCCCCACGAACAGCCCCGCCACCGGCGAGGACATCGTGGCGAGCGCGGCGAGGGGCGCCGCGCACAGGGCCTTCGCCCACCGCTTGTAGCGCCAGCTGTACGGCCAGCAGAACACCACCGCCACCGCGCCCAGCGCGAACAGCGTGCCGAGCCCGAACGTCACCCGCCCCGACGCCGCGTTGCACAGCAGCCCGAACACCCCGGCGAGCCCAGTCCACAGCGGCTGCCGCACCACCCGGCTGCGCATCAGGATCAGCGTCAGCAGCCCCGCGGAGAGCGTCCCCGCGATCATCATCGTCGTCCGCACCCCGAGCACGGACATCAGATACGGCGAGACCATGCTGTACGAGACGGGGTGCATCCCGCCGTACCAGGCGAGGTTGTACGCCGAGTCCGGGTGCCTGCCGACGAACTCGGCCCAGGCGTCCTGCGCCGCGAGGTCACCGCCGCTGTTCGCGAAGGTGAAGAACCAGGTGATGTGGAGCACCGCCGCCACGACGGTGGTGACGACGACGGGGTGCCGGGCCGACCGCTTCAGCCGCTCACGGACGGGCAGGTCGTGCGGCGCGTCCGGCTCGTGCCGCTGCCGTGGCGTTCCGCCGGACGGCCGGGCGGGCACGCGTATTCGCGGACCGGTTCCCGGTCCCGTACCGGTGTCGTCGGTGCGTGTCGGCTCCGCAGTGGCCACCTGTGGCGCTCCCCGTGTCCCGTCTTCCGCTCTCCCCCGCACACCCCGTTTCCCGGCCGTTCCCGGCCCTGTGGCGAGGTGTTCCCGCCCCCGTCGCGTACGCGGGTGTCCTGTCCCGTTTCGCGACGCTAGCACGCACCCCGCCGGCGGGCGCCCGGTGAGGGCTCCGTCGACGGGGTGCGAGGGCGGTCGTGAAGGGCTGCCGGGCCGCGCGGGTCAGGCGACGCGGGTCAGCCTTTCCAGGAAGGCCGGTTCGGCGAGGTCCGACTGGAGGGCCACCGGCACCTCGACCGCGCCGCCGCTGCCGTCGCCCACGGTGAGCGTGCCCACCTTGGTCCCGGTCTTCGCGCTGTGCGGCACGTCGTCCGCGGTGAACGACAGTTCCACCTCGTGGCCGGCCCAGCCGACCGCGGTGACGTCCTGGGTGGCGACCACCGGCGTCCGGCCGCCGAGCCCGTCGTCGACGTACCCGACGACATCGCCCTTCTTCAGGATCTTCGCCGAGGTCAGGGCCTCGCGCGCGGCCTGCACCGCCGTCTTGCTGACCTCGTTGACGGTCTCGATGATGGGCGCCTTGTGCTGCCCGAGGATGGCGCCGACCACGGTCACCGTCTCACCGCCGACCTCCTTGCGGGCGGCGAAGAGGAGGTTGCCGCCAGCGGCGCTGGTGGTGCCGGTCTTGATGCCGATCCCACCGTCGAACGGGACCAGTTTGTTGTAGTTGTACCACTTCTGCCCGGACGGATCGACCCACTCTCCCATCGAGGTGATCTCCACCAGGCCCGGGTCCTGGACCAGCTCGTTGCCGAGCTTCACCTGGTCCTCGGCGGTGGAGACGGTGGTCTCCTTCAGACCCGAGGCGTCGGTGTACGTGGTGTTCTCCATCCCCAGTTCCCTGGCGGCGTCGTTCATCTTCTCGATGAAGGCGGCCTCGGTGCCGGAGTCCCAACGCGCCAGCAGGCGGGCGATGTTGTTGGCGGAGGGAATCATGATGGCGGACAGTGCCTGGCGAAGGGTGAGCTCGTCGCCCTGCTTGACGGTGTTGAGCGTGGACTCGCCGTCCAGGTTGTAGCCGCCCTCCTTCTCGGCGAGCGCGTCGACCGGGATCTTGGGGCCCTCCTCGCCGGGCTTCAAGGGGTGCTTCTTCAGTACGACGTACGCCGTCATGGCCTTGGCGACCGAGCCGATGGCGACCGGCTCCTGCTTGCCGAAGTCGCTCATCGTGCCGATGCCGTTGACGTCCATCCAGCCCTGCCCCTCACCGGGCCACGGCAGGCTGACGCCCTTGCCCTCGAAGCTGAACGACTCCTCGGCCGTGAGCTCCAGCGTGGGCGTCGGCAGCGGCCGCAGCGCCTGCGCGATCGCAAACGCGACCACCAGCAGCAGGGCCAGCGGCGTCCAGATCTTGACCCGCCGCACCGCCGTGCGCAGCGGAGTCTGCGGGGGCGGCGGGGTGTTGGTGAGCTCGGCCAGCAGATCCAGCGGCGGCTTGGGCGGCAACGGCTGCTGCGTCGTCCGCTCCGGTCCGACCTGCGGCACGGCGGCGGTCCGCTCGGCGGGGGCCTTCGCCTCGCCCGGGGCGACCCGGGGCGGCGCGGTCGTCGTCTCGGCGGGGGGCGGGGGCTTGCGCGTCGACGGGTCGTCCAGCGGCTTGAGCGCCACGAACCTGCTGGTCCGCTCGGACACCGACTCGGGCTCCGGGGCGGGCTCGCGGGCGGGCTCGCGGGCGGGCTCGGCGGCGGGCTTGGCAGCGGGCTCCGGGGCGGGCTCGGTAGCGGGCTCCGGCGCGGGCTTCCTGGTGTCGCTCAGCTTCAGCATGGTCGTCGGCTGGTCGACGGCGGGCTGCGGCTTCAGGGCCCGGAAGACGGCCGTGGGTTGGTCGACGGGGGGCGCGTCGGCCTTGGGGGCGTCGTCGGCGGCATCGGGGTTCTTCTCGGCGTCGTTCTCGGAGCCGCCCTCGGCGTCGTTCTCGGAGCCGCCCTCGGCGTCGTCCGGGGCGGGCTCGGTGTCGTCCGGGGCGAGCTCGGGGGCGTCCGCGGTGTCGGCTTCCGCGGGGGGCGCGGTGTCGTCCTGCGCGTCCTCCCGGGCGTCGTCGGCGGCGTCTTCCGCGTCCTGAGAGCTGTCCTGGGAAGTGTCCTGGGAAGTGTCCTGGGCTTCCTGACGGGCCTCTTGGGAGCCGTCGTTCTCGTCCTCGGCGTCGGCGCGCGAGTCCTCCGGCGTGGCGTCGTCGCCCTCGGCCTTTCCGGCAGGGGCGTCGGCGTCGGCGTCGTCGGCCCCCTCGTCCCGGGCCTCGGGCTCCGCGGTGGAGCCGGACGTCACCCAGGCCGCCACAGCAGCCTTCAGTCGCGCGTCGCCCGAATCCCCCGGCCCCGCCCCGCCGTCGGCCTCCTGGCGGCCCGCGGGCTCCTCTGAGGCCGTCTCCTCGGCAGCCCCCTCCGTCGCGTCCTCGGACCGCTCTCCGGCGTCCTCGGACCGCTCCTTGACCGAGAGCACCCGCGTCGCCGTGTCCGCGCTCCCGCCCTCGGGCTCCCGTGCCACGGCGAGCCGCGGGTCACGGGCGGCGGCGCCGCTCCGGGCCTCGGGAACCGGACTCGCGCTCCCCGGCGTCGGTTCTGCCGACGACTCGCGCTGCTTCGAACTGTCGGGGGACTCGCCCGCCACCGATGCCTCCTCCATGCGCCGCACGCCTCCGTGCGTGTACCGAACCGTGAACCCCTGGCCGGACGTTTGCCCCCGAAGCACTGCCCGAAGCACTGTCCGAACCATGTACCAGTGTCCTGTGTGAGGACCTGGCCAACGCTGAAGACGAGAACGACATACCTACTGGTTCCCTCGCAAACAGGTCACGCGCCCTCGACAGACCAATGTGAGAGGGGTCACCCTGTCATTCATCCACGCGGGGAGGCATGGATGGGCAGGAGCCGCAGAACACTTCCGGAGGAGCTTCTGCTGCTGGCACTGGACCCGGCCACGGGTACCACTGCGCAGCCGCAGTCGCTCGACCTGGGTCTGGCCGGAGCACAGCTAGTGGAGCTGGCGCTGGCCGGACGGATAGCCCCGGACGGGGATCGTATCGCCGTGGTGGTGCCACGGCCGACAGGAGATCCGACACTGGATTGCGCGTTGGAGTTGCTGCGCAGACGCGGCGCCCCCGTACGGGCGGTCCACTGGATCGGCGGGCCAAGATTGGGGCTTCGCCAGACGTACCTGTCACATCTGGAGCGGTGCGGCATGGTGCACGCCGTGGCCGGTCAGATGTGCGGGGTGTTGCCGACGACTCGTTACCAGGCGACGGACAACGCCATCAGCCGGGAGATCAGGGCCCGGTTGGACTCGGCGATCCGCACCGGCGTACCGCCGGACCCGCGGACCGCGGCGCTCGCCGCACTGGCCCACGCGGTCGGCCTCGGCAAGCACCTGTATCCGGGCAACGAGGGACGCTCGTCCCGCTCCCGGCTGCGGGACCTGATCAGGCACGACCCGATGGGCGGCCTCGTGGCGCACGCCGTGATGGACGTCCAGAACGGTGTGGCCGCACAGCCGCGCCGCAGCCCGGCCCCGGCAGGCCGTCAGGCCGCCCCCGGAGCCAGGCCCGCGGAACCGGCCCGGGGCGTCCCGGCGCAGCCGCACCGCGGCGCGATGGCCCGCGCCGTGGCCCACTGAGCCGCAGTCCCACGGCAGCGGGCCCGCACGCCGCACCACCGAGCACCACCACGCACCACCGAGCACGCCACGCACCACCGAGCACCGCCAGGCACCGGGCGACGCACCACGCACCACCCGGTAACGCACCAGGATCACCACGCACCGTCAGTACCGCAGCCGAGTCCCCAGGACCCGTTCTGGGAGCCGCAGCGGTCCGCGCGGGGCGGCGGGAGCCGTCGTCGTGACGACGCACGGCCCCGGCCGCCCCGCGCGTCCGCGTGCGCGCGGTGGGACACGTCCGCGTGCCCGCGTCGCGAAGGGCTTCGCGCAACCCTCGTACGAAGTGGCGTCCCACCGCGTTCCCGCCGCATATCCGCTGTTTCCCAGCGGTAAGCGGGACCGTGGTGGCAGTCTGCTCAACAGCAGATACGCATAGTTGCAAGTTCGAGGCACGCAGCCGGAGGTGCACGTCCCGTGGCGTCCAATGTCAATCCCACCGTCAGGCGGCGCCGGCTGGGCCAGGAGCTGCGCCGGCTCCGTGAGCTCAAGGGCATGACGGCCGAGGAGGTCGCCGAGCGGCTGCTGGTGTCCCAGTCGAAGATCAGCCGCCTGGAGAACGGCCGGCGCAGCATCAGCCAGCGTGACGTCCGCGATCTGTGCGGTGTCTACGAGGTGGAGGACCACCGGATCGTCGACTCGCTGATGCAGATGGCCAAGGACTCGCGCCAGCAGGGCTGGTGGCACTCCTTCGGAGACATCCCCTACAGCGTCTACATCGGCCTGGAGACGGACGCGGCGAGCCTTCGGGTGTACGACCCGCAGGTCGTGCCCGGCCTGCTGCAGACCCGTCAGTACGCCGAGGCGCTCATCCAGGGCGCCCTGCCGGAGGCGACCCCGGCCGACATCGACAAGCGCGTGCAGGTGCGTCTGCGCCGGCAGGAGCGCATCGCCGCCGCGGAGACCCCGCTGCGGCTGTGGGCGGTGCTCGACGAGGCGGCCGTGCGCCGCGAGGTGGGCAACAAGCAGGTGATGATCGACCAGTTGGAGCACCTGCTGGAGATGTCCCAGCTGCCGCACGTCACCGTGCAGTTGATCCCGTTCCAGATGGGCGCGCACCCCGGTGTGAGCGGTCAGTACGCGATCCTCGAGTTCCCGGACGCCGCGGACTCCAGTGTGGTCTACATCGAGGGTGTGACCAGTGACCTCTACCTGGAGAAGCCGCTCGACGTGCAGAAGTACAGCGTGATGTACGAGCACTTGAGGGCGCAGGCGCTCAACGTCGACCAGAGCCGGGAATTCCTCTCGGACGCGGCGAAGAGCTACGCCCGCTGAGCCGTCTGTGACGCGTGGCGCGGAAAGATACACCGTCGCCCGGCTTTTGCGGAAGACCTCACTGGAATATGCCAGCCGGTCGAGTGAATGGCCGCTCCGTGCGGCGATGTTGGCGAGTAGCGTCGATCACGCCATCGAGCACAGACGTTGGCGCAATCACAGCAACTCAGCAACTGCTTACCGGAGCGAAAATGGCAATCAAGCAGGGCGCGACGGACACGTGGGTCAAGTCCTCGTACTCCCAGGGCAACGGCGCGTGCGTCGAGATCAAGTCCCCTGTCCTGTCCGCAATCTCCGTCCGGGACTCCAAGGTGACCGAGGGCCCCGTCCTCGCCTTCCCCGCGACCGCGTGGAGCGTCTTCGTGGCCTCGGTCAAGGCGTAAGGGGGAGGACCTCCCTGACACCTTCCGACGACAACTGCACAGCAGGACCACAAGAGCCCTCTCGACCAGTTCGCCGTCCTAGCCGAGAGGGCTCGGTCCTGCCCCGACACCGCCTCCCGCGCTACTCCTCCTGCGCCTCCTGTGCCTCCTGCGCCGCCTTCGTGACGGGGAACGCCACGTCACACACCGGGTCCTCGGCGCCGGCCGAGTCCCAGTCCGCGAAGTAGACCTCCCGGCAGGGCCCGTCGTACGAGAGCCCCTTCTCCCTCGTCCACTCCTCCACCGCCTCGAACGCGGCCAGGATCTGCGGATGCGCCACCTGCGCCTTCGTGATCCGGGTGTACGCCAGCCGCCGCGCCGGCTCCACCCGCACCGTGGCCCGATGGGCCCGCCCGGCACGCTCGGCCCACGCCCGTGCCGCCGCCTCGTCGGCGACCGGCACACACGCCTCCACCGGCCCGTCGCTCTCCGTCGAGACCTCGGAGTGATAGATGACGAACGGCGCCGCGACCACGCCGCCGCACTCGCGGGCCGCCTCCTCCAACCGCCCCAGCGACGCCCCGATCCAGGCCGGCAGCTCGTGCGCCAGCGTGTGCCGGGACTCGGTGATCACCACATGTGCCGGCACCTCGGCCGTCTCGACAACGAACTTCCCGTACATCTCGGAACTCCTCCCTGACAACCGTCCACGGAGGTACGCGGCGAGCGTCCGCTGTTCCGCCACCCGCGCCTCGACGTCGGCCCAGTACGCGGCGAGCCGGTCGGCGGCCCGCGTGCCCTCCGCCTCGACCACCTCGGCGATCCGCGCCAGCGGCATGTCCAGCCGGCGCAGCAGCGCCACCAGCCGGGCGCGTTCCACCTGGCCGGCGCGGTAGTAGCGGTAGCCGCTGGCCTCGTCCACGTACGCCGGGGCCAGCAGCCCCAGACGGTCGTAGAGCCGCAGGGCCTTGGCCGACAGCCGGGCCCGCGCCGCGAACGCGCCGATGGTGAGCAGTTCCTCGTCCTGGGAGTCGGTCACCACGTCATCCTCCGTCACCGGGCGCCTGCCGCCCGGTGACAGGAGACTGAGGTCTGCCCCAGGGGGAGGGTCAACCGGCCAGCTGGGCCTCTACGGCCGCCACCAGCTCGGCCGCCTCCGGCTCGGTCTGCGGCGAGAACCGGGCGACGATCGTGCCGTCCCGCCCGATCAGGAACTTCTCGAAGTTCCAGCGGATGTCGCCGCTGTGGCCCTCGGCGTCGGCGAAGCCGGTCAGCCGCTCGTACAGCGCGTGCCGGCCCTCCCCGTTCACCTCGACCTTCTCGGTCATCGGGAAGGTCACCCCGTAGGTCGCCGAGCAGAACTCGGCGATCTCCTCGGAACTGCCGGGCTCCTGTCCCAGGAACTGGTTGCACGGCACGCCCAGCACGGTGAACCCGCGGTCCGCGTACCGCTCGTGCAGCCGCTCCAGCCCGGCGTACTGCGGGGTCAGCCCGCACTTGGAGGCCACGTTCACGACGAGCACGGCCTGCCCGGAGTACTGCCCCAGATCGGCGGAGCCGCCCTGGAGCGCATCGATGTCGACGTCGAGAATGGATACGTGTGCGTCATTGGTCGTCATGGAGCGGATGCTACGTCCTGCCCGGCGGTCCTCATGAGCACGTCCCCGGCGCCCCTGATGAGGACGTTCTCGTCCGCCGTCCGCCGTCCGCCGTCCGCGAGTGAGGCACGTGGCACCCGGCACCCGGCAAGGCGGCGCTCCACCGGCCCGCGTCCAGCGGGATGCATGCGCGTCGGATGCACGCGCATCCCGGCGCGCGCCCGTCCGGGCACGCGCCGAGATGCGGGAGTCAGGCGTCAGGACGGCGGCTGGAGTACCGCGTCGATGACGTAGATGGTGGCGTTCGCGGCCTTGATGTTCCCGCAGACGATGTTCGCCTTGCCGTCGACCTTGAACTCGGTGCCCGAGCCCGAGGTGGTGAGATCGCTGCCTTCCACCGTCTTGAAGGAGCCGTCCGAGAGTTCGCTCGGGGTGATCTCCTGGTCCACGACGTGGTAGGTCAGCGTCTTCTTCAGCTCCCCCTGGTTGGCGAGGAGCGAGGCGAGCTGTGACGCGGTCACGTTCTGGAAGGCCTGGTCGTTGGGCGCGAAGACGGTGATGTCCGGCATACCGTCGAGAGTGCCGTTCAGGCCCGCCCGGACCGCGGCCGCGACCAGCTGGCTCAGTTCCGGATACGCGGACGCGGCCTCCACGACCTTGTCCCTGGCCGTGTCGGCCTTCTGGGAGAGCCCCGAACAGCCGGGGCCGAAGGTCCCGGAGGGGCTGGGAGACGCCTCCCTCGCCTGTCCGGGCGAGGCCGGACCGAGCGCGAGAGGGACGGCGAGCAGAGCCGCCGCGGCGATCTTCGCCGGGAGCGGGCGGGTGAAGGTGCGGGTGAACCTCATCGCAACATTCCTCCCATGGAGGCGTGGACAGTGCAGAGGTCTGGAACCACTCGGTGAGCGTAACCAGCGGGTGCCGGTGACCGCATCTCGAAGCGTGCGGCCCCGGGCGCGACGGGCCGCCCTCGGAACCCGCGCCGTGGTTCTCACGTCTTCCCACGTCGGGCGGGCCGCCCTCCGTGAGGGAGTGGACAACCCCGACCTTAAGGTGGCGACCGGAACCACTCTGACGTGCACGTGATATCTAGAAAATCGGCCCAAAAAATTGAGAAACGAACCATCGCGGGTTTCCTGGCGAATAGGCCGCGGAGTCCCGTTCTCCCCCTTGCGTCACCCACGGGCGGGACTCTGGGCCGTGGCGGCTGTCGTGGCCACCGGATTCCTCATCGCGCTGGAGATCGCGGCACGCCGCTACGGCTTGCCCGGGCCGATCACCAACCAGGTGCGAGAGGTCGTGTTCGCCCCGAAATCCGGCTTTCTGCTGTACGCCGGCATGGCACTGATGATGGTGGTGCTCACCTGGCGGCAACGATGCGTCGCGCTGGCCGCCGCGATCGGTGTCGACCTCGCCTTCGCCGTGGTCCGACGGGCCGTCGGCGCCGAGGTCACCGATGGCCATCCCTTCGGCAACGGCGCGTTGTGGGTGATCCTCGGCTGTGCCGTCGTCGCTCTCACCCGCCGTACCGGCCGGGAGCGCGTCCTGCTGCTGAAGGGCGCCGGGCTGGCCCTGCTGCTGGTGGCCGGCCGCAAGACCGGTGACATCTGGCTGCTCATCACCTCCAAGAGCCGCCCGGAGGTGCTCGACCAGTACGTCGCGGCCGCCGACCAGGCGCTCGGCAACCCGTCCTGGCTGGCGGGCCGCCTCCTGACGGCCACCGGCCCGATCGGTTTCAACTTCCTCGACGTCGTCTACGGCCAACTCGCGGTGGCGGCCGTCGTCGTCGCGCTGTACCAACTGCGCCACGTGGCGGTGGAACGCCGCTTCCCGAGCCACCACCTGGTGCGCACCTTCCTGGTGATCGGCCTCCTCGGGCCCGCGATCTACATGGTCTTCCCGGTGGTCGGACCGATCTTCGCCTACGGCACCGGCGCCGAGCACTGGGCATCGGTGAGCCTATGGGCGGACACCCCGTCCAGCGCGCGGTGGTCGGTGGGTGACCTGTGGCCGCAGACGCCGCCGCCGATCGACACCCCGCGGCCCATGCCGTTCGACGAGATCACCCCGCGGAACTGCATGCCCAGCCTGCACACGGCATGGGCCACCGCGATCTTCATCCACTCCCGGCGGGGCCCGAGGCTCCTCCGCTTCGCAGGAACGTTCTGGCTGATCGCCACGCTCGCCGCGACGCTGGGGTTCGGCTACCACTACGGCGTGGACCTCGTCGCCGGCGTGGTCTTCACGCTCACGATCGAGGCGGCGCTGCGCGCGCACGACCGCGGCTGGGACCGCCCGGCGATCCGGCTGGTCGCCCACGGCACGGCCGTCTTCGTCGCGCTGCTGCTCGCGTACCGCTTTGTCCCGCTGGAGATGGCGGGGCACCCGTGGCTGGCGGGACCCCTGCTCCTGCTCGCGATGGCCACGGTGATCCACGGCTACGCACGGACCTTCCCGTCACGGGAGGAACCCCGCACGGCACCACCCCGGCAACCGCGACGGCAGGCCCGAGGGGTCCGCGATTCGGTGGGCTGAACAGAGACGGGGGGCTCCACGGTGATCACCGCGAAGCCCCCCGTCCCTGTCCGGGTCAGCCGGCCAGGACCTTCTCGAGCGTCGGCTTGAGGAAGGGCTTCAAGGACTTCGAGTACGTCGACGTGATGTGACTGTCGTCGAAGTAGACGACCTGCTCGCCGATCACCGTCGGACAGACGTCAAGCGCGCAGAACGCGGACGTGGTGTCGATGATGTGGGCTTGGTGCTCCTCGGCCACTTCCCGCTCCATGGCGCGGAACTCGGTGTACTCGAGCGCTTCCCACTGCTTGCGGTTGCAGGAGGAGATGTCGTCCGTGTTCGTGGCGAGGCAGTCGGGTACGTTCCGGTCCGGCTGCGGTGTGTCCGTCATGTAGACGAGCTTGGCGCCGGTCTCCTCGAACACCTTGAACGCGGCTTCGGCGCCCTCTCGAGTCGCCTCTCGGCGCGCCCGGTTGGAGACGACGATGACGTCGGGCTCGATCTTCGCGAGTTCCGCGAAGGCCGATTCGCGCCAGCTGTCGCACTCGGCGTACTCGCGGCCGAGATCGGGATTGACTATGCGGTAGACCTGGGGCGAGCAACCCCCCTTCGCCATCGTCACGACCTTCGCGCCGAGCTCTTCGCCGAGTTCGTGGTAGGCGTCGTTCCACTGCCAGGCATGTGAGTCGCCCATGAGGACGATGGTCTTCTTGCCTTCCGCGTCACCGATGACACAGCCGTCGCGCATCGTGAACTCGGCGACCTCGGTGTTGTCGATGCATCCGCGTGTGGCGTAGTTCTCGGACGTTTTCGGCAGCGCGCTCTGCACGGTGGCGGAGAGCTGCGTCCGGTGGACCGCCTCCTCGACCGAGGCCTGTCCCGTGTACCCGACCGCGAGCGCGCTCGAACCGGACGAGGAGGTCACCAGGTTCAGCGGAACGATCGTGGCGAGAGCCATCGCCCCCGCCGTACCGGCTGTGGTGAACCCGCCGGTGAGAACGCCCTTCCAGGGGCGGGCCACCCACTGCACGTTGTTCTTGAACTTGCGCTCGACGGTGTAGTGCATGACGACCGCCAGCAGGAACGAGAGGACGGCGACCCGCAGACGGTCCTGGAGCGTGAAGTCCCGGTCGACGATGTACGGCCAGAGCACCAGGATCGGCCAGTGCCAGAGATACCAGCCGTAGCTGACGTTGCCGACGAAGTCGAAGACGGGGTTGTCGAGGAGCCGCTCCGCGCCGAACCGGGGGTTGGCGCAGCCACCCGCGATGACCAGGACGGCGCCGAGGACCGGGCCGGCCACCGCGTAGCCCGGCAGCGGGGTCTCGTCCGTGATGAGCATCGAGGTGACGAGCAGCGTGCCGAGGCCCAGCCAAGAGACGACCGCGGCGAGCCCGGAGTTCATCCGGGAGACGAGCGGCGCGGCGAGGGCGAGCAGCACGCCGCAGGTGATCTCCCAGATGCGGGTGTGGGTGCTGAAGTACGCGAGGGGCTGGTTCTCGGGGGTCTGCGACCAGCCCAGGTAGAACGATCCGCCGATCACGGCTGCGAGGAGCAGCCCCACCAGGACGCGGTTGCGGAAGATCTTGCGGCTGATCCAGACCAGCGCCACGAGGAGGATCGGGGCGGCCACGTAGAACTGCTCCTCGATGCCCAGCGACCAGAAGTGCTGGTACGGGGACTGGGAACCGTCGTTGGCGAAGTAGTCGGTGCCGGTCTCGACGAGGCGCCAGTTCATGAAGCTGAGGGCGGCGCTGAGGCCGTCCAGCATGAAGTCGTGGAACTTGAGCGGGCTGCCGTAGATCCACGAAAGGACCGCTGTGCCGAGGATCGTGATGGCCATGGGCGGCGCCAGTCGCCGGAAGCGGCGGGCCCAGAACTTGGTGAGGGACACCTTTCCGGTCTTGTCGATCTCGGCGAAGAGCTGGCCGCCGATGAGGAAGCCGCTCAGCACGAAGCTCACGTCCACGCCACCGTGGATGTCGAGAATGCCGCAGTGCATGCTGACCACCATCATGATGGCGATGGCGCGCAGACCCTGAATGTCAGGCCGGTACTTGCGAAGACGCTCCGTCTCCTCGGCCGTTGTGCGATGGCGGGACATGTTTCTCCAGTGACTGGCTCCGGGGCGAGCCGTGTGGCAGGTGGGCGACCTCAGTGCACCGTCGGGCAGGCGGCAGCCGTGCCGCTGACGCGTACTCCTCGGGCGGGGATGCGGATACCGCATGACAGGCGCAGTCGGGCGGGCAGCTCGTTGTCGGCGCCGACGTGCGTGTGGCAGCCGACCACCACCTCGCGAAGGAGCGATGCGCTGCCGATGAAGGAGTCGTGGTCCACGACGGAGTCGTGGATCCGCGCGTCCTCGTCGACCGTGACGCCCGCGGCGATGATGGAGCGGTCGACGACCGCGTCGCGGCCGATGACGGCGTGCGGGCCGATCGTCGAGCCGCCCGTGACGCGGGCGGTCGGGTCGACCGTGGCCGTCGGGTGGATCAGGGCCTCGGCGGGCTCCTCCACGAGAGGAGAGGTCGTCTTGCCGGTGACCAGGTCGGCGGAGCCGCCCACGAAGGCGAGTGGCGTACCGAGGTCCCGCCAGTAGTCGCTCGTGGCGTGGCCGAACACCCGGCCGCCCTCGGCGACGAGCCGCGGAAAGGTCTCCTGCTCGACGGAGACCTCACGGTCGGCGGGAATGGCGTCCAGCACGGACCGGCGGAAGACGTAGCAGCCGGCGTTGATCTGGTCGGTGACGCACTCCTCCGCGGTCTTGGGCTTCTCCAGGAAGGACAGCACCCTCCCGGTCTCGTCGGTGGGGACGAGGCCGAAGGCGCGCGGGTCGGGGACCCGGGTGAGATGCAGGGTCACGTCCGCCTCGTGCGCCGCGTGCTGCCGGACGATGGCGCGCAGGTCGAGGCCGGAGAGGATGTCGCCGTTGAGGACGAGTACCGGGGCTTCCGCCGGACCGCGCAGCAGTCGCGCGGCGTTGCGGATGGCTCCGCCCGTGCCGAGCGGCACCTCCTCGACGGCGTAGGAGATCTGGAGGTCCTGGGAGAAGTCCCTGAACTCCTGCTCGAAGAGGCCGGCGAGATACGAGGTGGCGAACACCACGTGCTCGACCCCGGCGTCCGTCAGCTTGGCTATCTGGTGCCGGATGAAGGAGGTGCCGGCGACTTGGAGAAGGGGCTTCGGGGTGTGGTTCGTCAGGGGGCGCAGGCGAGTCCCCTTGCCGCCCACCAAGATGATGGCTTCCTGCATGATCGCCTCGCTCGGTCAGTTGGCTGCGTCGGCCCCGGGGCCCGCGTAGTCGGAGGTGAAGCAGTCCTTGACGGCCTTCTCGGTGAGAGGGCGGCCGGCGAAGTCCAGGCGGGACGCGGTGTCGTCGTCCGGCGGCGTGTTCGGATCGTCGTCGAACCAGATGGACCACCAGTACACGCCCTGCATCTGGCGCTCCTGGACGACCTGGCACACGGCGGTGTACCAGTTGGCCTGCACCTGGGGGTTGACGGCGCGCTTGGTGTAGAAGTCGCCCGGTGCGTGGTAGGCGCGGTCCATGGCGCCGATACCGGCCTCGGCGAGGGTGATGTGGGGGAGCTTGCCGGGGGCCTTCTTGTCCAGCCACTCGTGCCAGCCCTCCACGAGGCGCTCGACGGGCGCGGTGTCCGGCACCTTGACGGGGAAGTAGGCGTCGACACCGAGGTGGCTGACCGGCATGTTGATGCGGCCCGCGACGTAGTTGTCCCAGTTCGCGTCGTAGGCGACCTCACCGGAGAAGGTCTCCTCGGCGGACTCGACCAGGCTGTTCCAGCCCGGGTCGCCCTCCATGGAGTTGAGCTCGGTGCCGATGACGAAGGTGGTGGCCTTCTCCTTCTCGGCGACTTCGAGGTACGGCGTCAGGAACTGCTCGTACGACGTGAACCAGGCCGAGCGCGAGGCGGGCTCGATGTTGCCGCGCCAGCCGTCCGGCGGGTTCAGGGACGCCTCGTCCATGATCGGGCGCAGGGTGGTGCGGAAACCGGCGTCCTTGAACACCTTCAGGACCCGCTGGAGGCGTTCCGGGGACGGCGTCTTGGCACCGTTCGCGACCTCGTTGGAGGTGCTGCCCTCCGTGAAGAAGGGGAAGGAGACGGACACCGAGTTCGCGCCCAGGCCGATGAGGTACTCGGCGTGCTTGCGGGCCTGGTTCTCGATGAATGTGGCGGAACGTTTCTTCTGCTCTTCCTCCCAGTAGAGCTGCACGCCCCACTGCGCCATGCCGGGTTTCCACGGCTTGGCGACCTCGAGGGCGGCGGACGAGAGAGGAGCGGAGGACGGTGTGGACGTCGCTCCGGTGGCGCCGTCGGCAGGGGTGCCGGAGTCGGCGTCGCCCTTGACGATTCTGGGCAGGGCCGAGCCCGACTCCCAGCGCACCGGGTGGTCGCCGAGCACGAAGGGGGCGCCCAGCACGATGGTGAGGACGGACACCGGGAAAATGGCAAGCAGAGGCAGTCGTGAGCGCATGTCAGTTGTCTTCCGGGCGGTCAGGCGGGCTTGGCGATCACGACGAACTTGTTCTCCTCGCGCCGGACGAACTTCAGGAAGCCCTTGAAGCCGCCGAGTCCCTCGAGGATGGAGAAGACGGGGATGAGCGCGACCACCACGATCGGCTCCCACCACTTGCGCCGGCCGCTGACCGAGGCGAGGGCGTTCAGCCGCAGCCCCTCCCAGTAGGTCCAGATGACGTAGGCGAAGTTGAGGGCCCACAGGATGACCACGGACTGGGTCACGGGTGAGGTGTTCATGTCGTTGACGAGCCAGCCCAGCAGCAGCACGGCACCGATGTGCTGGAGCGGGCCGAGGATCCAGGTGGCCACGCAGACCGAGAGGAACCAGCGGTAGCGCAGGGGCACGGCCCGGTTGAAGCAGAGTGCCACCAGTCCCCAGGCCCACCGTTCGCGCTGCTTGATGAAGTCCTCCGAGCTGGCGGGGGAGGCGCCGTAGCAGCGGCCGTTGAACCAGTCGCTGCGGCCCGGATACTTGCGGCAGAAGGTCAGGGCGAGCCGGGCGTCCTCGACGATCTCCTTGGGGCCGAAGTCCCAGCCGATGGTGGCCTCGATGGACGCGCGCAGCACCAGGAGCTCGCCGTGCACACCGGCGGCCGGGGTGCCCATGCCGGTCAGGGCCCGGAAGCGGGCGATGTCGTCGGCCGGGCGCACCGCGTCGGCGAGCCAGGTGAAGCGGTTGACCGCGTTCTCGCGGGGGTAGGTCAGGATGCCCTGGGCCATGTGCTTGGCCTCGTCGGGGTGGGCCCGGCGCTGGCGGTTGATGAACTGGGCGAGCGAGGTGGCGGTGTCGGGGCCGACTCCGGTGTCGTCGTCCATGTGCAGCACCCACACATAGTCGAGGGCCTCGCCCTCCTCGATGCGCAGCTCGTGGGCGTAGTGGTTGGCGCGGGCCTTGAAACGGGTCCCGTTGGCCGGGACGTAGTCCTTGGGCACGGTGACCACCCGGATCAGCGGGTGGGAGTCGGCGAGCCGGTCGATGGCCTCCGTCGCCTCGCAGCCCTCCTCGGTGAGGATGTCGACGCGCATGTACGGGAACCATTCCGGCAGGTGCTCGACGTAGGAGAGGATCGAGCGCTCCAGGGCCGGATAGGTGTCGTGCCGTCCGATGGTCGGGCAGAGGACGATCAGGAAGTCCTCCTCGGCGGGCGCGGGAGGCGTCATCCGCTCGTTCTTGCGGACCCGGCGGCGGATCAGCAGCGCGCCCTGGATGCCGACCATCACACCGATCACCGGCAGCGACCAGACGACGGTGAGCGCCCAGCCCAGAGGTGTGGAGCTGGGCCGGTAGGACCAGAGCCCGAGGGCGACCAGCAGGACGAAGGGCAGCAGGAACGGAAGGATGCCGGGCTTCCACGTCGCGGTCCGCTGGGCCAGCTTCTGATGGTGCCGCGAAGGCGGCGTACCCCCGTCGACCAATGTCGATGCCATGACGACTGCGTAACTCCCATAGATCGAGGACGCGTTGGGGGAGCAGCAGACATTGTTCCCGGCGCGGCCAAGCGCGCCACGGCACGTTTGCTCTGGGTCGGAATGCCCCCAACGCCTTCCCTGGCGTTTCTCGGCCGCCCGCCTTTCGGAACCCCCCCAGGCTCTCGAGCTGCTGGCCGAACAGGAACACGATACTCGCATGTATGCGCGATACATGGAACTACGGTGAGGGAGATGTGTTTAAAACTTAATCAAGTGAGTTCTTGTGCCGTGACGACGTGCGGGGAGTGGTAAGTCAGCTTCACATCCTCCAGGGTGTTCTTCTCCCGGGGAGCGGAGACGTTGTCGTACGACAGCGCCTGGCCCCACACCGTCCACAGCACCCAGGGCGTCCGCGCCAGGGTCCGGGGCTGGGCCGCGTTGAGCGGTACGTGGAAGGACTCGGCGACGATCCGGGGCCTGTCGTACTTCTCCAGGCCGCGGTACCACACCTCGGTCCAGGCTCCGCCGCCGAACGGCTCGGCCGGGGTGCCGCTGTAGTCGTCCACGCCGACGACGTCCACATGGCGCGGGCCCGGGTAGTAGGCGTCGGGCTTCAGCCCGTAGGACCCGTCCCAGGAGTTGGGGGCCCACACGAAGATCAGATTGTGCAGGCCGCGGCGGTGCACGAGATAGTCGTACGTCAACCGCCACAGCCTCCGGAACGCCGCCGGGTCCTGCCCCGCCCACCAAAACCCACGGCCGGGTCCCGTGTTCATCTCGTGGTACGGCCGCAGCAGCACCGGCACCCCGCGGTCGGCGAGATAGCCCAGGTGGTCCGCGAGGAAGCGGAGGTCGAGCAGCAGGGCCGCGTGCTCGGAACTGCCCGGGGTGACCACCCTCGCGAACCAGCCCGGGTCCCCGGCGGCGGGGGAGTTGCGCCGCAGGGTCTGCGCGTAGCCCTTGACGGGACTGCCCGGATACGGCTGGTGGAACGAGAAGCCGACCAGGCCCGCCGGCGCGCCCCCGTTGTGCGGAAGGGCCGCCTCGGCTCCGGACACGCACTCCCGGTGGGTGCCGGAGGGACGGTAGGAGCCGTCGTCCGCCCGCGGCAGGCCCGCCCACACGCCGACGGCGAGGTCCACGGCGTCGTCGACGTACCCCCAGTGCGGGCGGCAGCTCGGCCACGCGCCGGAGTAGGAGCGGGCCTGGCCCACCGCCCAGCCCGGTCGGCCGTAGCCCGGGCCGATGTCCAGCTCGACGAAACCCGGCAGGCGCCCGGTGATGTCCCGGGCCTTGCGGTAGTAGTAGCCCGGCGACTTGGTGCCCCGGTAGTCGCCGTACTGCGGGTTGTACCGCTCGTTGTGCAGTTCCACGTGCTGGCCGATCACCGTCCGGCTCGGCCGGCCGCGCCGCGCGCGGTTCTCCAGGCCCGCGAGCATCGCGTACACCTGACGGGCGGCGTCGGTCGCCCCCGGATCCCGCGCCCGCAGCTCCGTCGGCACCTGCCTGGGCCGACGTGCGCCCTGCTCGTCCCGCTCCTCCGGCCAGGTCCGTATCCCCAGCGCCGCCAGCAGCGCCGCGCCCCCCGCCGCTCCGGCCAGCCCGACCCGCCCTCGCATCCGCACCGCGCTACACCCGTCCGACGGCCCGCCGGGGCACCGACGGGGTGTCCAGGACGACGCCTTGGGCGCGGGCGGGGGTGTGGTCGCTGTTGAAGAGGGTGGTGTGCTGGTGGCGGGCGAGGGGGTGGTTGCCGTCGGACCGGGGGGTGTCTTGGTCGCGAGTGGGGGTGTGGTTGCCGTCGGACCGGGGTGTGCCCTGGTGGCGGGCAGCGGCTTGGCCGCCGCCGAACACGAGGGCGCCGGGCGCCCGCGCGGGCAGAAGGCCGGAGGCGGTGACGCCGATCGGCGCCGCGGTTGTCGCCGCGGTCGGCGCCGCGGCGCCGTTCGAGGTGACGGTGCCCAGTCTTGGCATGAATGCCCTCCTTGACCTGGGAGTCCTGGTCGTCCTGGCCTGCCACGATCTCAGGCCGCCCCGGGCCGCGCGGAGCCGCCCCTGGTGGATGTCCGGTTGTCGGAGCTGCCCGGTCTGCGCGCGTCGGCCGAATCGAGGTGCGCGGGGTGCCCCGGGGGATGGAAGGGGGCCAGGAAAAGGGGACGGGGACACCTGGGTCGGACAGGCCGGGGCCGTCGCGGAACTTGGTCGGATGCGCGTGGGCCACCGATCGGGGAGAGGCCGGTCGGCGTACCGTCGGCCGACGGCGGCGGAGCCGCGCGGGTGACATATTCTCGCCGCATCCGCCATGCCCGCGGCCGGGGGGAATCACGGCCGGGGCAGGCCCGAACCCATGGGGAATTCATGCGCGTGAAATCCATAGGTGCCGTCCTGGTCGGCGCCTTGGCGCTTTCTGCCTCCGCAGTCACCGTTCCGGCCGCCCACGCGACGGAGACCGGCGTGGTGATCCAGAAGCTGTCCGTGAACGGCGGCAAGCCCATCGTCCTCGGCACCTCCCAGAACGAGTCGTTCACCATCTCGGTGACCGCCTCGGACGACTCGGGCATCAGCAAGAACCTCGCGTTCCTCCAGATCGATCGGGAGGTCGGCGACAAATACTGGTCGTACCACGGCACCCCGAAATGCACCGCGGGCAACGCCACCACCTCCACCTGCAAGCTCACTTTCAAGCTGGAATCGGACTGGGGCGTGCCCCGTAACAACTTTGCGGGCAAGTGGGACGTGACCGTCCAACTCCAGTCCAAAGACGGCGACCTCTACAACAACGGCGGCGCCGCCAAGCACCCGGTCCTGCGGCGGGGCACGCTGAGCGTCAACGCCGGTCCCGAGCCGGTCGCCAAGGGCAAGCCGATCACGGTCACGGGCAAACTGGCCCGCGCCAACTGGGAGAGGCGCACCTACGCGGGCTACACCGACCAGCCCGTGAAGCTGCAGTTCCGCAAGGCGGGCACCAGCACCTACACGACCCTCAAGACGGTCCGCACGAATTCGACAGGCAACCTCTCGACGAAGGTGACGGCAGCGGCGGACGGCTACTGGCGCTGGTCCTTCGCCGGCACGTCCACCACGTCGGCGGCCAGCGCCGCAGGCGACTACGTCGACGTGCGCTGACGCGATTGCCGTCAAGAGGCCCTGGACCACGACCGGTCCGGGGCCTCGTCCCACCCAGCCGTGGATTCGATGCTTCCGACGTGAACGGACCGGGCAGGGTTCGTATGCGTATCCGATCGGGCTGCGCATCCGGACGCACTACTCGATGTTCATGGCGTTGGCGCACAGGGGCGGCGAGTACAGCGGCCCCGGGGGGATGTGAGGCAGACATGGCGGTGGCGGGCGACGCGGTGCGCAGTGGCACCGTACTTCCGGTGGTCGCGGCGCGACGGGTGATGTGGGCGTTCGTCATCGTCAATGTGGTGATCCTCGAGGCGTTGTTCCTCAGCGCCGGTTCGGGCAAGAACGAGGTGCTCACGGTCGCCAAGTTCTTCGGACTGCACGCGGCCCTGCTGATGCTGCTCCAACTGCTGCTGGTGGCCCGGCTGCCGTGGCTGGACCGCCGTATCGGGATGGACCGGCTCACGGTGTGGCACCGCTGGGTCGGCTTCACCCTGCTGTGGACCGTCCTCACCCACGCCACGCTGGTGGTGCTCGGCTACGCGACACTCGACGACACGTCCATGGGCAGGACGTTCGTCGCCCTGAGCGGGGTGCCGGCCTCCCTGCTGGGCATGCTCGCCGCCGCCGTCATCCTCGTGATCGCCGTGATCTCCACCCGGACCCTGCGACGGCGCCTGCGGTACGAGGTCTGGCACGGTCTGCACCTGCTGCTCTACGTGGCCCTGGGGCTGGCGTTCGTCCACCAGTTGCTGGAGACCACGACGTTCACGTCCTCCGCGTTCGCCTCGGCCTACTGGTGGGTCATGTGGCTGTTCGCTTTCGGAGCCCTGCTGACGGGCCGTCTCGTCATGCCGCTCTGGCGCAACTCCTACCACCGGTTCCGTGTCGCGGCAGTGGTGCCGGAATCGGACAACGTGGTCTCCGTGTACGTCACCGGCCGGCACCTCGACAGACTCCCCGCCCGCGCGGGCCAGTTCTGCATCTGGCGGTTCCCCGGACACCACCACTGGTGGCTGGCCAACCCCTTCTCCCTGTCGGCGGCGCCGGACGGTCAGCAGCTGCGCCTCACGGCCAAGGCGGTGGGCAGCGCCAGCGCGGGCCTGCGGAACGTCCCGGTCGGCAGCCGCGCCTTCGTCGAGGGACCGTACGGGTCGTTCACCTCGCTGCACCGGACCCGGCCCGGCGCCCTGCTGATAGCCGGCGGTGTGGGGATCACACCGGTGCGGGCCCTGCTGGAGGAGCAGGGGACCGGCGACATCGTGGTGCTGTACCGGGTGCGCAGCGAGGCCGAAGCCGTGCTGCTCGACGAGGTACGGCAGTTGGTCGCGCTCCGGGGCGGACGGCTGCACCTGCTCACGGGCAGGACCGGCGAGGCCGGCGCCCCGCCGTTCGACCCGAGCGGCCTGCACCGGCTGGTCCCCGACATCACCGAACGCGACGTGTACGTCTGCGGCCCGCCCCCCATGACCACGGCAGTGCTCGCCGGCCTGAGAGACCTGAGGGTCCCCGCACATCAGGTACACGCCGAGAAGTTCGGCCTGGCCTGACCGGGAAGAGGGCCCGACCTCGGACCTGCGCATACAGATCCACGCCAGGCCGGGCAGTACCCGTCGCTCACACAGAACGGCCCCGGACGAGGAGTCCGAGGTGGGACCGATGCGCCTTCCTGGGAGAGAAACCACAGGGAGGCGGCGTAACGCGTCGTGCCCCAGCGGGATTCGAACCTGCGACGCCCGATTCAGGAGTCCGATCGACGCCCGTACTTGGGGCCGTCGACGGCCGGTCCCACGGTCACCCAGGGGCGCTGTTGTCCGCCGCCCGCTCTCGTCGATGCCGGCCGTGGGTGTCAGACCGCTCTGGCATCCTGCGCCGGTGAGAATGACATGGGCCGCCTTCTGGGCGCTGGTAGCCACCCTGAACGGCGAGGCCACGCCGGCGAGTTGCCGACGCCTGGCCGAGGAGCTGAGCCGCCGTTCCGTCCCCGACATCATCGGCTTCGCGGAACGGCATGCCGAGGCTCTCCACCGCCTGGACCAGGAGAAGTTCGGGATGCTTCCCGTTGTCGACATGACAGGCGGGAACGGCGAGCCCTTCCCGCAGTCCGGCGACGGGTTCCTGTACGCCCGGTGCGCTGTCGTCGCCGCGGGACAAGCCGTATGGGAAGCCGTCTTCTTCGACGTCGACCGGTTTGCCCCGTACACCTCCACCGAGTGTGACGGCGAATGGCTGCTGTATGTGCCGGATCAGGCATACGAACTCGCTACCGGGAAGGAGTGGGACCGCTCGACCCGGTACTGCTTCGAGAGCTACTCCAACAGGGACGGATGGCCGAACCTGGGGAGCTGAGGCGGACCCCCGCTCGGGGACCGCACAGGTCGGTCCTCCTGGCGCCGGGTCGTTGTCAGTGCTTCTTGCTAGTTTGCCCAGTGGAGTGAGACCGGTCAGAGAACCTTCGAGGTCCGCGGTCAAGGGGGGTGGGCACAAAGGTCCCTGGGAGCCACCTCGGGACTATGTTGCAGGCCGTGGATCCCCACCCCCCTCATCCTCCGCGAGGGAAGTGGCCGGCGCCGCTTGAGATCCCCACACGCTTTCCAATTGTGTTGGCGGGGAGCTGGGCGGTGTGCAGGGGCGTTCACCAGCCTTCATGGGGGATCGTCACCAGGCTGGGATCAGCTTCCGGTCTCGGCTGAACGCCGGTGAACCGGGCTGAATGAGACGGAAACTGAGAGGTTGCGTCCTTGGAAGTGGTGTACCGGTTCCCACCTGATCCGGGTGTTTGTCCCGGCGTCGGAGTGAGGGTCCGGATATGAGAACGGCCACCGGCTGATCTTCGAGGTGTCGAAGCCCGAAGGAGACCAGCACGATGACCGCACCCGACAGTCTGCCCCTGCACGCCCTCGCCGAGGACAACCTCGCCGCGGCGAGTCCCGATCTGCTGCGCGCGATGGTCAAGACCTTCGCCGACGCCCTCATGTCCGCCGAAGCGGACGCCCTCTGCAACGCCGAATACGGCCAGGTCAGCGACGAACGCATCAACCACCGCAACGGCTACCGCCCACGCGAGTGGGACACCCGGGCCGGAACCGTCGAACTCGCCGTCCCCAAGCTGCGCCACGGCAGCTACTTCCCGCACTGGCTCCTCGAGCGACGCCGACGGGCCGAGCAGGCCCTCATCTCGGTGGTCGCCACCGCCTACCTCCTGGGTGTCAGCACCCGCCGGGTCGAGAAGCTCGCCGAGTCCCTCGGCGTCACCCAGCTGTCGAAGTCCCAGGTCAGCGCGATGGCCAAGCACCTGGACGAGCAGGTCACCGCGTTCCGCAACCGGCCCCTGGACGCCGGGCCGTCTGCGTTCGTCTGGGTGGACGCACTCACGCAGAAAGTCCGCGAGGGTGGCCGCATCATCAACGTCCTCGCCCTGGTCGCGGTCGGTGTCAACGCTGACGGACACCGCGAGATCCTCGGCATCGACGTCGCCACCGCCGAGGACGGCGCCGGCTGGCTCGCCTTCCTGCGCTCACTGACCGCCCGCGGCCTGTCCGGCGTCCAACTGGTCGTCTCCGACGCCCACACCGGCCTGGTCAACGCGATCGGAGCCGTCCTGCCGGGCGCATCCTGGCAGCGATGCCGCACTCATTACGCCCGAAATCTGCTGAGCCAGGTTCCGAAGTCGGCTCAGCCGTGGGTGGCCACCTTGCTGCGGACCGTTTTCGAACAGCCCGACACCGACGCCGTCCGGGCCCAGATGCGCCACGTCCTCGACGCGTTGGAGGCCAAGTTCCCCAAGGCGGCAGCCCACTTGGACACTGCCCAGCACGACCTGCTGGCCTTCACCGCGTTCCCACGGGAGATCTGGCGGCAGATCTGGTCGAACAATCCCCAGGAGCGGCTGAACAAGGAGATCCGCCGCCGCACCGACGTGGTCGGCATCTTCCCCGACGGCACCGCCCTGATCCGCCTCGTCGGCGCGGTCCTGGCCGAGCAGAACGACGAATGGACCGAGGCCCGCCGCTACATGGGCCGCGAACTCCTCGCCAGGACCCGCCTCCACCCGATCGAGTCAGAAACCGACGACACCGCCCTGCCCACCGAACTCACCGCATAGCCTCAAAACGAGATCACCGAGTGGCCGTCGATACACCACTCCCGCGGACGTGACCAACTGAGACGGTCCGTCCGGCGGTCGTTGTCAGCGGCCACACCTAGTCTCCGACCATGAGCATGATCGGTGAGTACCTGCGTGTCACGGCTACTGAGCTTGATCGAGCGATCCGAGATCCCGACTGGGCTCTGGACTTCGTCGAAGAGGTCCAGGACGCCGAAGAGGAGACGGAGCCTGCGCCGGCCCAGGCGCGCCACTTCACTACGTACAAGACCTGGGACATGCTCCGCTTCCTACTGGCGCGCGCAGAGTTCCCCGTGAACGTGATCCACGGTGAGGAGCCGTTCGCCGAGGATGAGGATTGGGGCTACGGGCCTCCCAGGTACCTGCGGCCTGAGCGGGTCCGGCTCGCGGCGGAAGCTCTGCGGGCTACCAGCTATGACCAGCTCGTCAGTGGTGTGGATCCTGCCGAACTGACCAGCGCCGAGGTGTACCCCCTCGGATGGAGCGAGCCTGGGGCACTGGAGTGGGGTCGTCACTGGTACGACGGCCTCACTCAGTTCTTGGAGGCTGCTGCCGGAACGGACGATGCGGTGCTCGTCTGGTTGGACTGATAGGCAGATACAGCGGTGAGACCTCAGCTTGGGACGCTGCGACCATTTGGGGCGGGTAAGAGTGCTGAACTGGGAGTTCGCCTGGCATCGGGTCTCATCGCCCTTGGTCGCCTTCACCGTTGTTCCCCGCTGTTCCCCGCTCTATCTGGTGTGCTTGTGGTGCGTCGGTCGTGTCCTGGCCTCGTACCGGCGACTCGCCAGCTTCGCCGTACAGATCGGCGCGGAGACGCTCCTTGGTCGCTCCAAGGCACGGGCCAGGACCAACGTGTCGAGCCTCGACGGGGATCAGACAGCGTGGCGCGGGGCTATCCGAGACGCGAGCCCCGGGTAGTAACAGTGCTGGGGCTCCGTGGTCTTCAGAGGGCGGACTCAGGTCCTCCGCCTTCAATGAGTACGCGGGCGGCTACAAGGACTTCTTCCTTGAGCTGCTCCAGCGGAGGGCTCCAGTTGGCGTTCCAGCCGTCCAGATGCACGGCACATTCGACGATCGGTTGCAGGCGGTTGGGATAGCCGAGCCTTTTGGCTGGTGCCCCGGGCAGGATTCGAACCTGCGACACCCGCTTTAGGAGTGGGATCGCATCCTTGCCAGGTGGTGCCTGGCGCTGCCGCGCGATGCTGTTTGCCCTGGTCAGAAGCGTACGGCGAGCTACTTGATCCGGCTCGTGCCGCCCTGTATCGGGCAGTCCGCTCACGCATCGCTCACGCGCTGCCGACTACTGAGCCGCGGACGGGTCAGATCTGGCCGAGGCCGATCTCCACCCGGTAGCTCCTCCGCGCACTCTGTCCTGGACCCCTGACAACTGCTTCCCTGGAACAGCTGATCTGCACGGACGAGAAACAGATCGAAGTGAACGTCCTGCTGAGCCACCTCGGTCAGAACCGTGCCACCGTCGCGAAGCCGCCGGCACGGTTACAGGGGCTCACACGAAGTCGCCCTTGGCCACCGAGTAGTGCACGACGGCGGCCGGTGTGCCGTCGGCGAGAACACCGGTGATCCGGAAGTACGACGTCTCGCCGAACGGCAAGCGCACGGCGGCGCGGTAGTGACGGTTCGGGGCCACCACGACGGAGGTGACCGGTTCGTACGTCTTGGTGGCCACGTTCCAGCGCTCCACGCGGTACTCGGTGATGCCGGCGCAGGCCGTCTCGTCGGAGCAGGCCCACTCCAAGCGGCCGGTTCCCGGCACGTCGTCGGGGTTGAGGACGGTGAGCGCGCCGGAGTCGTCGCCGCGGGCGTCGTCGGGCCTGTTGTCGAGTTCGGTGGTGGTGACGGTGGGAGCCTGGTCGACGGGGATGTAGTTGCGCCACTCGTCGATCACCAGGACGAGGAAGGTCACCGTCTCGCCGTCCGCCGGTCCGGCGCACAGCATCGCGTTCGGACGGGAGTTGGGATTGCGGGGGTCGACGGCGTCGGAGCACCCGTCGCTGTCGTAGCCGGTGCTGCCGTCCGGCCGCCGGACGACGCGGGTGGCGGCGTAGCGCAGGCCGCTCTCGGCGGGGGCGTCCCAGCTCAGCAGGACGCCGTCGGCGCGGGGCGTGGCGGTCAATCCGGTGAGCGGGGCCGGGGGGACGCTGTCGGGGGTCGCCGAATCCGGTGCGGACATCGGGGAAGCGTTGCCGGCGGCGTCGGTCACCACCGCGGCGTAGGTGTAGGTGGTGCCGTCGAACGCCGGCAGTTCGTCCACGTACCTGTATACCGACGTCTCCATCGACGTTGTGCCGATGAGCTCGGGGTTGTCGCCGATAGTGTCGCCGGTGGAGCGGTAGACGCTGACGGTGCCGCCGTTCCTCATCTCCTCCGCGGTCTTGGCGTCCCAGTTGATCTGCAGAGAGCTGGGGGTGTTCTCCATGTGGGACACGGTGATGACGGGCGCCGTCGGAGCGACGGTGTCGACCGGGGTGACCGTCATGATGGCTGTGTGCTCGGACTCGTTCCCGGCGCGATCGGTGACGTGGATGTAGTAGCGGATGGGCTTGCCGTCGCGGGGCAGGTTGGTGTGGGTCCAGGTGGTCTTGTCGGTCAGGGCCAATGGGACCCAGCCACCCGCCGCGTGCTCCCGGTAGACCCAGTAGTCGCTGAGGTCCATCTCCTTGTTGGGCGCCCAGGAGAAGACGGCGGAGTCGGTGTTTTTGTCGTACACCACCTTCGCGCCGGTGGGCGTGAGCGGGGCAACACGGTCCACGGTGGCGCCAGTTCTCGGGGTATAGCCGAACTTGACGGCGGCGGCACCGGTCCAGTTGACGTAGTCGATCCGGAGGGTGTGGGTGCCGCGCGGGATGGTCAGGTTGACGGTCCGGGAGACGGTGCTGGACCCGTTCTTCCACAGGTCGATCTCGCGTACGCCGTCGAGGTAGACACGGATGCCGTCCTGGCCGGAGGCGGTGAACGCGAAGGGACCGCCGGAGCCGAAGTCGCGGGCCACGGTCCAGCGGACACCGAAGTTGTCCTGGGCGATGCCGGAGACGCCGGGAGAGTTGGTGCCCCAGTTCTCGCTGACCGCGGTGTCGGTGTCCGTGCGCTTCGGCGTGCCCGAGAAGGAGGTGTTCGCGAAGAACTGGCGCAGGAAGACGGGGTTCCCGGTGACCGAGACGTCGGACGTCCCGGCTGACGGGTTGCCGGACTTGTCGACGGCGCGGACCTCGTAGAGGTGGGTGGTTCCCCCGGCGGTGGTGTCGGTGAAGGATGTGCCGGTGACCGTGGCGACGGCGACGCCGAAGGACGTCTGGTCGGGGGTACGGCGGTAGACGCGGTAACCGGCGATGTCCATCTCCTTGTTCGCCGACCAGCGCAGGACGTTCCGTCGGGTGCCGCCGTCACGGGCTATCGACAGCCCGGTGGGCGTGAGCGGGGCAACACGGTCCACGGTGGCGCCAGTTCTCGGGGTGTAGCCGAACTTGACGGCGGCGGCACCGGTCCAGTTGACGTAGTCGATCCGGAGGGTGTGGGTGCCGCGGGGGATGGTCAGGTTGACGGTCCGGGAGACGGTGCTGGACCCGTTCTTCCACAGGTCGATCTCGCGTACGCCGTCGAGGTAGACACGGATGCCGTCCTGGCCGGAGGCGGTGAACGCGAAGGGACCGCCGGAGCCGAAGTCGCGGGCCACGGTCCAGCGGACACCGAAGTTGTCCTGGGCGATGCCCGAGACGTCGGGCGCGTTGGTGCCCCAGTTCTCGCTGACCGCGGTGTCGCAGTCCGTGCGCTTCGGTGGGCCAGAGAGGCCTGTGTTCGCGAAGAACTGCCGGGTGTAGGTGTTTGTCGTGCAGGCCGCCGCCGACGCCGGCGAGGTGGTGACCGCGACAAGACAGCCCGTCATCGCGACCACCACTGCGGTCGCGGCAGCCAGACGGGTTCTTGCGACACTGCTCACAGAGTCCCCTTACGAATGCGTGACCGTCCATCGGACAGCCGTACGAGAAGTGGGATACATGAGAGCGGCCTGTGGTTGTACGGCCAAGCGATTTCCGGTCGCCACCGGTGACGAGTCACCAGGCGGAGGGTATCGATTCGTGCCGGTTCGGGTCGTCCGAGACGCCGCCGGGAGGCCATGGGTCACATGGACCGGCTGCTCAAGAAGCGGCGTCCCGGTCGCCCTGATCGTGAGTGACCGCCCCCGTTGATGTCAGAAGTAGATGTCAAAGGCCCCGGACCATCTTCGGATGCCGTTGGCGAATTGGGGGTCTTGGCTACTTCGCCCCGTCGATCGTTTGGTCGGCGGGGCGAAGTGCTGCGAAGTGGCGGGTGCGGGTGCGGGCTCGGGGCGTGCCGGTGAGGTGGGCGTCGATGCGGGCGAGGTTGATCGCGGCGCCGGTGAGCTGGTGTTGGAGGCTGGTCCTCGCAGACGACGAGCCGTACGTTCTCCGGGAAGTGCAGCTCACCCAGTGTTCACATCACCTCCCAGATCGGCCCCGGCGCGTGATGCCACTTGGAGGAGGTTCCGCAAGGTCAGGCACTCCACCTCTCCGTCCGCTCACGCAAACGGCCCCGGACGAGGAGTCCGAGGCCGATTAGAGCGCCTCCCTGGGGAGGAAACCCCAGGTCAGCGGCGTACTACATGGTGCCCCCGGCAGGATTCGAACCTGCGACACCCGCTTTAGGAGCGAGGGTGGGTGATCCGGCCGCTGACCTGCGCTAGGACCAATCCAACCGACTTGGGGTGCATGCACCGCCGATGTCTGCGGTTCCCCGTGGCTCCCCGCTCGTTCTGGCACGGTTGTGGCACGGCCGTGCGGGGGATCAGGACGCGGGCTTGACGGTGTGGCCAAGGGCGACCAATCCGAGCCCGATCACGAACAGTGTGCCGCTGCCGAAGCCGAGACAGGAGACGAGCACCGCGCCGACTCCCCAGAGTCTGGGCTGTCGGACCCACCTTGCGAGGCGTCGGCCCGGCAGGCGTCCGAGTAGAAGGGCGTGGATGCCGAGAACAGTGCCCGTGAGGCAGAGCCCACCGACGATCACAATCAGTGGCAGCAGCATGGTTGCGGCCGACGACGACATGGCTCCCTCTCTGTACCTCCCGGTTCTGTTGGTCAGCTTAGAACTGGGGGGCCAGCGGGATGAGGCCAACCTGGCCTCATCCTTATCAGGTCGATCACGGGGATGCTGCGGCCCCCCATAACCCGCTTCGAGCCCCTGCTGGCCAGTCGCCGAGGTTCGGCGATGACCGTCGGGGTTCGCGCTTGTTGGTGTCAGCCGCTGATGTCAGGAACTCAAGCCCCCTTGACAGGCGCCCGGTTCATCACAGTCGAAGTGCTGCTTCTGTGATCACGATGGCGCCGAGAACGCCGCACGTGATCCTTACGGTCGTGGGGGTGATGAGACGGCTCACCCCGATGTGATTCGCCGCGTAGCTGTGTATGCGCCACGCAGAGTCGCGAAGGTTGCATGCCACGATCACGCAGACGGCTGCGAAGACCAAGTCCCACGCCACCCGTACCCAAGTCACGAATACCCCTCCCTCTAGCCTCATTGTGCAGGGCGATGGACGTCACGAGCAGGAACAACCAGGTCGGCGGAGTCTTAATGGGTGAGTCAAGCGCCGCTGGGTGCGCTCAGTAGCCGAAGAAGTGCCGGGCCGGGTCTCTGACCTGCGGCCACGTAATCGATCAACGCTGCGACCTGCGACTTAGCTGTCGGTGGTTGTCAGCGTTGGTCGTCGTTGAGCGCCCTGGGACGGCCCAGAGACGGCCCCGCTCAGCTCGAAGACTGCGGTGGCTTCAGCAGGTTCTTGTCAGCGAAAGCGTTCATAAAGTCCACCGCGAACGCTCGTGTCTCCGGCCGGACGGTCTCTTCCGGATCTCCCCCGTACCAGAGGAACGTCTCCAGATTCTTCTCTGCCCCGTCCAACCACCAGGCCAGTCGGTTCAGCTTCCCCTTACTCAGATGGATCGCGACCCGGTGTACTCGATCAGCCTGCTCACCGTCGTAGGTCTCCAGGGTGCGAAGGGCGAGATCAAGCGACTCCGGAGCGAACGTTGCCCGGCACAGTTTGAGGACTTCAGCGGGAAGCGGCATACCCCGAGGATGGACGCTGCGGGCTTCGAACGGCAGAGGTCGGCCGGAATCTCAATGGCTGAGTCAGGCCGGCGGAGTGCGCCCATCGGTCATGGGCGGGGCCCCGCCTGGGACAGATTCGAGCCTCATCCTTATCAGGTCGATCATGGGGGTGCCCCAACGTCGATCTACCGGCCGGAGTCCTCGGCTCGTCGGTCGTTGACGTTCGTTGTTGATCGCAGCTGTCCGCGCCTGTTGGTGTCAGTCGCTGGTGTCAGGCACCAGATGCCCTCTTGACAGAACAGCCCATCGTATCCGCAGCTTCTTACCCGGGTAGACAGTCATGGGCCGTTGCCGTGATCCGGTAGTTCCTGCTCGATCAGACTCGGCCGGGGCAGAGCGCAGAGGGGGAAGCTTGTCAGGTGGTGTGACGATTGCAGTGATCTCCGCTAGTTCTGCGCTGGCAGCGAGTGTGATCACTGGGACAGTGACGTGGCTGGTCATGCGGACGCAGTTGGCGTATCAGGCTCGTGAGCACCGCGCTGCGCGACGTGAACAACTACTGAGGGACATATGTGCTCAGTGCCTTGAAGCGATCAGCGCAGCCCGTCTGGAGCTGGCTGCCCTTGGTAAGGCGGCCGTAGCTCGGTCCAATGAGGAGATGACTGCGGCACAAAAGGACTTGGACCTTGCTGTAAGAGCCCTCTTCAAGCACAGGACGCACCTCACGCTCATCGCAGACACCAAGCTGCAACGGCTTGCAGCAGATATGGCTGATGCGTTTGAGGCCCTCTGGTACGCGCAGGAACGAATTCTCATTGCAGGTACGCCAGCTTCAGTGGAGGACCTTGAGTCGGCGCAATCTCAGGAAGCGGAGAAGCTGGAGGACACCATGGCGCTGTTCGTGGCTAGGGCTAGTGAAGTCTTGCGCTCTATGTAAGTGGCTCCTTGCGGATTGCCGACGAACAACCTCACCCACCACTTCCCCAGCTCCCATCCCGTCCGCCGTCGACCCACACGCATGTGGAGCGGGCGTGGTTCATGGCGTCCAGGTGGAGCGCGCCACTGTACGAACGACCTGGACGCCATGGGCCGCGTCTGCTCGGCTTCGCCTGGGTCGGCGGTGGACGGGATGGGAGCACCCCGCGCACGCCACAACGGACCCGCGGGCGGAAACGGCGTCCCCTCCATCCCGGTGCCGGCCGATCCCCCGCCGGAGGCATCGTCTTGACCGAAGGCCGCTCTATGCGGTGATCGACTCATGCCTACCGGCCTATCCACATGTGGGCGCGCGTCGGCGGCGGCAGCGCCGAGCGGGCCGAAGGCAGGAGCGCGGGCGCAGCCAGAGCCGGGAAGCGCGCCCGGCGGAGCGGAGCGCAGCCGGGGCTTGATGAGGTAGAGAAACCCGTAACTCACGCCTACCGGGGGCAGGTTCGCGCGGCCACTGTCACTTTTACTGACAGCGCCACGGTTCGGGATGGGTACCTTCGAAGTGTCGAAGGGACTCATGATGACGGCAGAGCTGACTACGGGGCAGCGTGTAGCGAGGGCACGGCGTCGCCTGGGCTGGGACCAGGGGCAGCTTGCTGCCTCCATTGATCGCTCCGTGAGCTGGGTTTCTAAGATCGAGACCGGTCGCCTCGCCCTGGACCGAATGAGCGTCCTTGGTCAGCTTGCCGAAGTGCTCGGCGTCGAGGTCATCGAACTGACGGGCCAGCCCTACCGCCACGAAACAGCGGAACTCGACTCCGGTCACTCCGCCATTCCTGGCCTTCGTCTCGCCCTGCAACAGGCCACCATGCCCGGTGGTGCGGCGCTGATTGCTGCGACCAAACTCCCGACGCTTGCTGACCTCACCACCCGTGTTGAGGCGGCTGAGCGGCTTCGCCAGGATGCGAAGTTCACGGCCCTGGGGGACATCCTCCCGCAAATCCTTCGCGACTTGATCGTGCTGTGCGACGTGGCCGGCGGTGATGACGTGCCTCGGGCTGAGGGCCTGATGCTCAGGGCCAGCCACATGGCACGCGTCTCGTCCAACCTTCTCGGGCATCATGACCTCGGCTGGAGCGCTGTTCAGCGGGAGTTGGTTGCGGCTGAGCGGGCTGAGTCACCGGTTCTCCAGGCTGCTGCCCGTTGGGATCTCTGCGGTGTCTGGCTGCATGAGGGCGAACTGGGTGCAGTGCGCGACATGGCTCGCAAGGCTCTCGATGACCTTGAGCCGCATCTGGCGCACTCCGATCAGGTGATCCGTGCCCTGTGGGGTGCGATGCACCTTCGCGCGGCGGTCGCCTGGTCGCGGCTGTGGGACCGGGCAGAGGCTGAGATGCACTTGGATGAGGCCCGGCAGGCTGCGGCTGGACTTCCGGACGACGGCAATGCCTTCCAGACCCAGTTCAACGCGGTGAACGCTGCGATCCATTCGGTTGAGGTAAGCCTGGAGCTGGGGCACCCGCGCGACGTCCTGTCACGGGCTGACTTGGTGGACATCACACGCATCGCGTCGGGGGAGCGGCAATCCCATTTCTGGGTCTGCGCCGCTGTCGGTCAGATGATGAACGGCAAGACAGAACCGGCGGCTGACGCGATCCTGCGCGCCGATGCCATTGCTCCACAGCACGTACGCAACCGGCCCATCGCTCGGAACCTTGTTGACGACCTGAGGTCGACAGACAGGCACTCGCGATCGGCCGACATCAGGCGTCTCGCCACGAACATGAAGCTGGGTTGATCAGTTACTGAGAGGGGGAAGCGGCGGTGAAGGTCGCAGATCGGGCGCGCTTATTAGTGGAGCTTCACGAGATCAGGAGGAAGCTGGCCGAGGCCAGCCAGCGCGTTGACCGACTGTCCTCCGCGGTCAAGAACGCTCGCGAACCTGCGATTCGAGACGATCGAGCCGCGAGTTGATCAGGTCAAGAGCGGCCTTGATCTGTCCGAGTTCGCCGGCCATGGTGCTGACGTCATCCGTCGAATCGGTGGTCACCGGATCGCTGGCGACGAACGTCCCTCGCCCCTGCTGGCTCACGATGAGTCCTTCGCTTCGAAGGATGTCGAGAGCGTGACGAATGGTCATGGCTGCAACGCCGTAGCGTTCGGCCATCTTGGCGTTGCCATCTAGCCTCTGACCAGCTTTGAGTCCTCCGGAAGCAATCTTCCTTCGGAGGTCATCCGCCACCTGCTCGTAGGCGTTGCGAGGGTCATCGGAGTTCACGGCCACGCCCCTAGGTTACCTAAGTGACCTAAAGAAATCTGCCCCCAGGTCTTGCGCATCGGCATGAGGCAACTAATCTAGGTAACATAAGAGAAGTTAGAGAGGTTGATCGCCTCTCAAACCCGGGGGCGGCGCTCCTACCGCCAAGCAGACTCGCCGCCCCCTTGTCCCCTGAGGGAGCTTCCATCATGCCTGCAACCTTGGTTGCCGAGAACGCCACGCCGTTCACGCCTGCCGTGTCGGTGGAGGAGCTGTCGAACGTTGAGCGCGCGGTCGCGCTGTACGCGTCGGACATGCCCACCCGCTACCGGAGCAGTCGGGGAGACCTCGACCTGCTGACCTTCTGGGTTCTCCAGGGCGTCATGCGTCTGGGCCTGGATGAGCTGTACCGCTCGGCCGCGTACGCCTACGGCTACCGGCTGCTGTGGGCGGCTGGCTCGGCCACCCCGGAGCAGGACGCGGCGCACGCTCACCGGTTCCCGTCCACTGCTCGGCTGGACCGAGCCGAGCGCGTCGCCGCCCTGGTCACCTTCCGTTCCGAGATGACCCCGGAAGCCAGGAAGCGCGGCGGTCGCCCACGGGTCGAAGGCGCCTGCCACTGCGCCGGTACCGGCTGGATCCCCTTCGACATGGGGGACGGCACCGAAGCGCATCAGGCGTGCCCCGGTCACAACCCTGAGGGGCGCATGCCGTTGTACGCGGGGGTGTCCGCGTGACGGTGTTCCCCGTCCCTCCGGAGGCCGTGGCCGGTGCTGCGGCCTCCATGGGCACTGACCCGATCACCCTCGCCGACCTGCTCCGGGTCGCCAACACGCCCGGCTTCGAGCGCTGGCAGGAGCAGGTCCGCCGTACCGGCGGCTGCGCTCACCCGATCCGCCTCCAGGGCCAGACCGTCACCCGCGACGCGAAGACCGGTGATGTCCTGTACTCCTACAGCACCGAGCAGGAGCCTGGCGGCACGCTCCGCGTCGCCTGCGGAAACCGGCGGGCCTCGCGCTGCCCGGCCTGCGCCTGGACCTACGCGGGCGACACCTACCACCTGATCCGGGCCGGGATCACCGGCGACGAACGCAAAGACGTGCCCGCGACAGTGCGGGATCACCCTCGCGTGTTCGCCACCCTGACCGCGCCCTCGTTCGGCCCGGTCCACAACCGGCCCACCTCGGGCCGCTGCCGGTGCGGCGCTCAGCACGCCGAGGATGACCCGGCGCTTGGTACGGCCCTCGACCCCGGCCGGTACGACTACGCCGGTGCGGTGCTGTGGAACAACTTCGCCGGAGACTTGTGGCGCCGGTTCACGATCTACCTGCGCAGGGAGATCGCCGCCCGCGCCGGCCTGACCCAGTCGGCCATGACAGAGGTGTGCCGGGTCTCCTTCGGCAAGGTCGCCGAATTCCAGAAACGCGGCTCCGTGCACTTCCACGCCGTGGTGCGCCTCGACGGACCGGACGGGCCGGACACCTCCCCGCCCGCATGGGCCACGGTCGCCCTCCTGGACGATGCGATCAAGGCGGCTGCCGGACGGGTGTCGGTGCCGGTGTCTGAGTCCGGCGACTTCCCCGCGCGCACACTGCGGTGGGGCTCTCAGGTCGACGTGCAGCCGATCGGCGCCCTCGGCCATGAGGAGTTGACCGAACAGGCGGTGGCCTCCTACGTCGCCAAGTACGCCACCAAGGCGGCCGAGACCACCGGCACCGTGGACCGCCGCATCGGGGAGCTGGCCGAACTCGACAAGCTGCCGCTGCCCGCGCACACGCGACGACTGATCGAAGCCTGCTGGGACCTTGACGACGCCTACCCGGAGCGCATGCTGGCCCGCTGGGCTCACATGCTCGGCTTCCGCGGGCACTTCTCGACCAAGTCCCGCCGCTACTCCACCACCCTGGGCGCCCTGCGCCAGGTGCGCGCCGACTACCGCGCACGCCAGGAACGCCGCGAACGGGGACTCTCCGAAGACCTCGACGACTCGGAGGGCTCCACGCTCGTGCTCGCCCACTGGACCTACGCCGGACAAGGCCACACGCCGGGAGAGTCCTGGCTGGCCGCAACGATCGCCAAGGAGATCCGCCTGAACCGAGAGACTGCCCGCGAAGCGCTCGCCGCTCTGCCCGACCCTGAGATCGAGGGGGAGTGGTGACCATGGATCGGCTTCTGACTGTGCAGCAAGTCGCCGAAGCGCTCGGGACAGGCGTCCGCTTCCCCCGGCGCCTGATCGAGGAACGCCGGATCACCTTCGTCAAGGTAGGGCGGCATGTCCGCATCCCCGAGAGCGCGGTGTCTGCCTACGTCGCTGAACACACCGTGCAGCCGGTGACCAGTCAGCGTGGTCTGCTCCGGAGTGTTGCCTGATGGCGAACAGTCAGGGCAAGCGCCGCCGCTTCGGTTCGGTCCGGCAGCTCAAGTCCGGCCGCTGGCAAGCCCGCTACCGTGATCCGAACACGGGGCAGCTTCGGAGCGCTGAGGAGACGTACGCCAGTAAGACCGATGCTGACGTGGCGCTGACTCACATTGAGGCGGACATCACCCGAGGTCAGTGGCATGACCCCGATGCGGGCAAGGTCCAGTTCGGCGAGTACGCGACGGCGTGGCTCAAGGACCGCAAGCTGGCCGCTCGTTCGCGCGAGCGTAATGAGTCGGTGATTCGGCTCCACTTGCTGCCGACCTTCGGTGAACGGCCCCTGTCCTCGATCACGACGGCTCGTGTCCGGGCCTGGCGGACGGAATGCCTGACTCAAACCGGTGAGCCCACGGTGGTGAAGGCATACCAGATCCTGCGGGCGATCCTGAACACGGCCGTTGATGATGAGCTGATCCGGCGCAACCCGTGCCGTGTCAAGGGCGCCGACAGCTACGACGTGCCGGAACGTCCCGTCCTCACGGTGGCCGAAGTCTTCGCCGTGGCCGACTCGATCGCCCCGCGCTACCGGCTGCTCGTCCTCCTGGCAGCCTTCACGGGCCTCCGGTTCGGGGAGCTTGCATCGCTCCGCCGGCGCGACGTCGACACGGACAACGCGGTCCTCATGGTCCGGCGCTCACAGGCGGAAATGCAGACGGGAGCCCTCTTCGACAAGGCGCCGAAGTCCCATGCCGGAGTCCGACCGGTGGCCTTCCCGACTGAGCTCCTGCCGGACGTGAAGCGGCATCTCGACGCCTACGCCGGCCGTGGTCGTGACGGACATGTTTTCCTCGGGCCTCAGGGCGGCCAGCTACGGCGCAGCAACTTCCGGGACGACTGGATCAAGGCCAGGAAGGACGCGGGGGTCACGGTCGACGCACACTTCCACGACCTTCGGCACACGGGCAACACCCTCGCCGCGTCCGGTGCGAGCCTGCGTGAGCTGATGACCAGGATGGGACACAGCACGCCTCGCGCGGCCCTGATCTATCAGCACATGGTCAACGGCCGTGACCGCGAGATCGCCGACCGACTCGGCTCGATGATCCGCGAAGAGCGGGGCGATGTGGATTCGTAGTGGACTTTGTGGCACGTGCGTGGCACGGCCGTAATCATGGCAAAGGGCCAGTTCGAGGGGATCATGCCCCTGAACTGGCCCTTAGTCGCGTGCCCCCGGCAGGATTCGAACCTGCGACACCCGCTTTAGGAGAGCGGTGCTCTATCCCCTGAGCTACGAAGGCGTGGCTGGCCCTGAGGTGAGTCAGGGTGCACGGTCCACAGGGTACCGGATCAGGGGTTGGCCGGGGGTGTGGGGCTCGGGGCCGCCGGCTTTCCCCAGTTCCTCGTCGATCAGTGCCGAGCCCCGGCGCTGCGCCTCGTCCGAGACGCCGGGGCTGGGCGTAGGGCGGGAGGGGCGAGGGTCGGCGGGTTCGCCGTCCTGCGGTCACGCGGGCGATTTCGGTTCTCGTCCTCGTCCGTCCACTCCGTGGCGAACAGCGGTCCCGGCGCGGTGTGTTCGGCGGGCTGTACGGCGTCGACGCGGACGTTCTCCGGTACGGCGATCGTGGCAGGGCTGCCGTGGCGGCGGAGCTCCTTCGCGCCTTCGGTCGGTAGCGGGGCGAGCCCGCTACCGTCGCGTCACCCGGACCGTGTGGTTTCCCTCCACGTCCGCCCCCGCGACCACGATCCGTACGCCCCGCTCCCGGTCCTCGAAGGACTCGCCCGGGGTGAAGGTGGCGTCCGACAGTTCGGCGTGGACGTTGGGGCTGCGTGTGCAGCCGCCGCTCTCACGGCGGGAGTCGTACACCTGTATGGGGCCGTGACCGGTGTCCACCTCGGCGTCGACCTTGTAGATCAGCAGGCCCGGCCGGCACACCGTCTCGTCGTTGCCGCCGCGGGTGCGCAGCTCCACGGCGTATCCCGAGCGACGGTCGATGGGTATGAAGATCAGCTTGGCTCCGCCGCCGGTGAGGGCCAGTGGTGTCAGGGTGTGCTCGGTGGTGCCGGGAGAGGACGCGCAGTGCACCTGGGCCGCGTCCAGCCAGCCCAGCTTCCACTTGTGCCAGCCGAGGAGGTCGTTGTTGGCGCCCCAGTCCTCACTCATGATGTCCCAGTGGCCGACCGTGCCGCCGCCTTCCTGGGTGTACAGGTCCGGGAGGCCGAAGACGTGGCCGTTCTCGTGCGGAAGGACGCGGTAGCCGGTGTCGGTGAAGGTGCCGGAGCCGTCGTCCTGGCGGGAGTAGACGAACGAGGCGTTGGCTACGGGCACCCCGTCCGCCGTGGGTGCCTCGTCGTTGCCCGCGAAGGTCACCGAGAGGACCGTGTCGAGCGCCGAGGGGCCCGCGTTCGGCGTCACCAGCACGTTCAGCAGGTCGTACTCGCCGAAGTCGACCTTGGGGTCGGCCGCGGCCACTATGTCGCGCACCAGCTGCCGGTAGCCGGGGTCGAAGGGGGCGCCGCGTTCTATGCCGTACGCCTGGAATGACTTCGGCATCCGCAGCCAGTCGGCGATCGGGGTCTGCGGGCGGTAGTCCAGGCGGCCGTAGGAGCTGGTGCGGAACCACTCCTGGGTCTGCGGGAAGAACTCGTCGAACCGGTCGAGCGCCTTGCCCTTGCCGGGCGCGTCCGAGAAGTCGACCATCACCGTGAGGGCGCGGACGGTGCCGGTGGAGCGGGAGTAGCCGTCGGGGGTGGGTATGCCCTCCGACATCTGCACGTCGGTCTTGCCGCTGATCATGCACGGCCCGTGGGTGGAGGATCGGGCCAGGGCGGTGGTCGGTCTCGCTCCCGCCGTCGACGAGTCCACCGTGTGGTGACCCGTGCCGGCCGAGGTGCTCACCGCGAGGGTCACCGCGGTCACTGCGCCGAGCGCGGCCGCTCGGCGCGGGCGTATCCGACGGCGGGACGGCTGCATGCTTGGACCTTTCGCTCCAGGCAGCCACCCGTCTCCGGCTGCACCCTTGCGATTCACCCTGTGCCGGGTACGGCGCGGGCGCGCGCTGGAGCAGACCGATCGTGGGTTCGCGGTGAGTAAGCGCAGGTCGACGGGGTGTCGTCGTGGAGTTGAAGGGCTGTGACGCGGGTCACAGGAAATCGTTCGGCGGGCGGGAAATAACCGGGGATCGATTCCCCGTTTAACCACGCGTACGAGCGAAACGGGGGATCACTCCCCGGAACGCACCCCGACCAGCGTCACATCTGAGCCGTTCATCGGGTCAGTCAGCAGTCAGCAGTCAGCAGTCAGCAGTCAGCAGTCAGCAGTCAGCGACCGTCAGCCGTCAGCCGTCAGCCGTCAGCCGTCAGCCGTCAGCCGTCAGTCTCAGCCGTCAGTCAGTCACTCATCCAGGGAGTACGCCGTGCAGACCGCCACCCCCGAAGGCCGCAAGGCGCCCCGGCCGCGCGCCGACGCCCTGCGCAACCGGGAGCGGATCATCGCCGCCGCCCGCGAGATGTTCGTCGAGCACGGTCCGGACGTGCCCCTCGACGAGATCGCCCGCCGGGCCGGCGTCGGCAACGCCACGGTGTACCGCAACTTCCCGGACCGCGACGCCCTGGTCCGCGAGGTCGTCTGCTCGGTCATGGACCGTACGGCCCTGGCCGCCGAGCAGGCCCTCGCCGAGAACGGCGACGCCTTCGCCGCGCTGGAGCGCTTCGTGCACGCCTCCGCCGACGAACGGGTCAGCGCGCTGTGCCCGATGATCGCCAACACCTTCGACGAGCACCACCCCGACCTGGTGGCCGCGCGCAGCCGCGTCGAGCGGCTCGTCGGAGAGGTCATGGCCCGCGCCAAGGCGGCCGGGCAGCTCCGCACCGATGTGGGGGTCGGCGATCTGATGGTCGGCGTTGCGCAGCTCAGCCGGCCTCCGGCCGGTGCCGCGTGTCTCAGTGTCGACCGGTTCGTGCACCGGCATCTGCAGATGTTCCTGGACGGTCTGCGGGCACAGGCCCGCTCGGGCAGCCTGCCGGGCACGACCGTGACCATGGAGGACCTGCGCCAGGGCTGACAGTCGATCCTTTCCCAGCTGATGCCTCCCGGCTGATCCCTCCTAGCCGATCCCCTCCCTGCCGATTCCTTCCCGGCTGGTTCCTTCCCCGCCGATTCCTTCCCTGTCTTTCGCTTCTCCGTCTTCCCTTCCCTTACCGCCGTCATGGGCCCGTGGCCCCCTTCGGCAATGCGGCCCCGCGGCAACGTGGCCCGGTGGCATCCCGACGTCCCTTTTTTCCCTCCCGAAGTCCCGAAGTGGGTAGACCCATGTCTGAAACAGCCGTCAAGGCTCCCGGCGTCCCCGACGCCAACCGCTGGAAAGCGCTGGTCTTCATCGCGCTCGCCCAGCTGATGGTCGTCCTCGACGCCACCATCGTGAACATCGCCCTGCCCTCCGCCCAGCAGGATCTCGGCATCTCCGACGGCAACCGGCAGTGGGTCGTCACCGCCTACGCCCTCGCCTTCGGCGGGCTGCTGCTGTTCGGCGGCCGGATAGCCGACCTGTGGGGCCGCAAGCGCGCCTTCGTCCTCGGCCTGGCCGGCTTCGCCCTCGCCTCCGCGCTGGGCGGTGCCGCCACCAACGAGGCGATGATGTTCGGCGCCCGCGCCCTCCAGGGTGTCTTCGGCGCCCTGCTGGCTCCCGCCGCGCTCTCCCTGCTCGCCGTGATGTTCACCGACGCCAAGGAGCGCGCCAAGGCGTTCGGCATCTACGGCGCCATCGCCGGTGGTGGCGGTGCCGTCGGTCTGATCCTCGGCGGCTTCCTCACCGAGTACCTCGACTGGCGCTGGACGTTCTACGTCAACATCCCGTTCGCGGTGGTCGCCGCGGCCGGTGCCTGGTTCGTCATCCGTGAGCCCGAGGGCGGCCGCAACCGCTCCCCGCTCGACATCCCCGGTGTCTTCCTGTCCACCCTCGGTCTGGTCGCGCTGGTCTACGGCTTCACCCGCGCCGAGTCCGAGGGCTGGAGCGACGCCGTGACCATCACGATGTTCGTCGCGTCGGTCGTGCTGCTCGCCACGTTCGTGTTCGTCGAGGCCAAGGTCAAGGCCCCGCTGCTGCCGCTGCGCGTGCTCACCGAGCGCAACCGCGGTGGCGTCTACCTCTCGCTCGGCCTCGCGATCATCGCGATGTTCGGCCTGTTCCTCTTCCTGACCTACTACCTCCAGGTCGTGAAGGGCTACTCGCCGGTCAGGACGGGCTTCGCGTTCCTGCCGATGATCGCGGGCATGATCACCGGCTCCACCCAGATCGGCACCCGTCTGATGACCCGGGTCGCCCCGCGTCTGCTGATGGGCCCCGGCTTCCTGGTCGCCGCGCTCGGCATGCTGCTGCTGACCCAGCTGGAGATCGGCTCGTCGTACGCCGCCCTGCTGCTGCCGGCCATGCTGCTGCTGGGCCTCGGCATGGGTACGGCCTTCATGCCGGCGATGTCCCTGTCCACGCAGGGCGTCGAGCCGCGGGACGCCGGTGTCGCCTCCGCGATGGTCAACACCTCGCAGCAGGTGGGCGGCGCGATCGGCACGGCCCTGCTGAACACCATCGCCGCCTCGGCGACCACCTCGTACATCGCCGACCACATCGGTTCGGCGACGACCCGCTCGCAGCAGCAGCTCGTCCAGCTTGAGGGCCAGGTCCAGGGCTACACCAGTGCCATCTGGTTCGCCGTCGGCATCCTGGTCGCCGCCGCGGCGATCGCCCTGACGCTCGTGAACGCCGGCCGCCCGGACATGGGCGCGGTCACGGGCGGCGGCAAGGGCGCCGAGGGCGAGGTGCCGGTTCCGGTGGTCGCGCACTGACCCCCTGACGGCCGGCCCCGTCCCGTCGTACCCCTCGGGATGGACTCTTCGGGCGATCCGTACGACCTCAGCGAAGCCAGGGCAGGTCCGCCCCGGCCTCGCTGGGCTGAAGTCCCTCGGCGACGATCCGCATGATCTCGCCGAGGGACTTCTGCTGTTCCGGGGTGAGCCGCTCGAACAGCGACTGCCGCACGGCGGCCACATGGCCCGGTGCCGAGCGCTTCAGCACGTCCATGCCCCCCTCGGTGAGCACCGCGAACTGGCCCCTCTTGTCGGCGGGGCAGTCCTCGCGGCGGACCCAGCCGTTCTTCTCCAGCCGGGCGACGGCGTGCGACAGACGTGAGCGGGTGATCTTCGCGGACATCGCCAGCTCGGTCATCCGCAGCCGGTGCTGCGGGGACTCGGCGAGCTTGACGAGCAGGCCGTAGTAGATGTGCGGCATGCCGGCGTCGCGCTGGAGCTGGCGGTCGAGGTGGTCCTCCAGGAGCGTGGCGGCCTCGATGTACGAGCGCCACACGAACTGCTCCTCGTCGGAGAGCCAGTTCGGCTCGTCTCCGGGCGCGGACGCGGGTGCGGAAGTGGATGCCGTCTTCATGGGGCCCACTGTACGAGACTCTCCTTGAAACTTAAACAAATACTCGGTAGGGTCTGGCTCTGCGGAGAGATTGAGAGTTCAAGTATATTCGTCAAGTCCAGTCGGAGGGAGCCGCCGTCATGACCGCCGCCGCTCAGGAACGCCTGCCCGCCCTGTATCTCAGTCACGGCGCACCCCCGCTCGCGGACGACCCGGTATGGCCGGACGAGCTCGCCGCGTGGTCCGCCGGACTGCCCCGTCCGCGCGCGGTCCTCATCGTCTCCGCCCACTGGGAGGAGGCCCCGCTGGCCCTCGGAGCGACCCGTACCCTCCCCTTGGTCTACGACTTCTGGGGCTTCCCCGAGCACTACTACCAGGTCCGCTACGAGGCGCCGGGCGCCCCCGAACTCGCCGAGTCCGTACGCAAACTGCTGCGCGCGCCCGGCATGCCCGTGCAGGACGTGCCGGACCGGGGCCTGGACCACGGCGCGTACGTCCCGCTGGTCGAGATGTACCCCGAGGCCGACCTCCCCGTTCTCCAGGTCTCCCTGCCGACCCTCGACCCGGTGCGGCTGATGGAGATCGGCCGGCGGCTCGCCCCGCTGCGCGACGAGGGCGTGCTCATCGTCGGCTCCGGCTTCTTCACCCACAACCTTGCCGCGCTGCGCCACACCGGCGGGGGAGTGCCGGGCTGGTCGGCCGAGTTCGACGCGTGGGGCCGGGAGGCGCTGGAGGCCGGTGACGTCGACGCGCTGCTCGACTTCACCCACTCCTCCCCGGCCGGGCGGCTCGCCCACCCGCGCACCGAGCACTTCGCCCCGCTGTTCGTGACGATGGGCGCGGCGGACGCGGTGGGGGAGCTCGGGGAACAGAAGTCCGTGATCGACGGGTTCTGGAGGGGACTGGCGAAACGGTCGGTGCAGTTCGGCTGAGCCGTCGCCGTCGCCGTCGTCACGGCCGTCGTCGCGGCTGTCGCTACAGGGGCTTCTCGTACCAGGCGACGTCCCAGTAGCGGCCGAACTTGCGGCCGACCTCGCGGTAGGTGCCGACGTGCCGGAAGCCGAAGCGCTCGTGCAGTCGTGTGGAAGCCACGTTCGGCTGCGCGATGCCGGCGTAGGCGCGATGCAGGTCCTCGCCGGACAGGGCCTCGAAGAGGGCCCCGTACAGCAGCGTGCCGACGCCGCGGCCGGCGGCGTGCGGGGCGACGTAGACCGTGACCTCCACGGAGGTGCCGTAGGCGGGCTTGGCTCGATAAGGACTGGACGTGGCGTATCCCAGGATTTCCTGTGTGGCCGCGTCCGTGGCAACCATCAGGCGGTGCGGCCCGTCTGCCGGGTGGGAGAGCAACCAGGGTCGGCGCTCCTCCGGAGTGAAGATCGTCGTGTCGAATGTGATGGGCGTCTCACGTACGTAGTGGTTGTAGAGGTCGGTGAGGGCCGCGAGGTCACCCTCGACTCCCGGTCTGACCTGCACCTCTGTGCGCTCCGGTGGCACCGCGCCTCCTCATGTGGCCGGACAGGGTACTGCATGATCAGAAAAATCGAGGGGCGGGTTGGGAATTCTGTCCTGATTCCAGTCGTTGTTTCCATCGGATGCAGGGCACCCGAGGACTGACCGGCAGGGTGTCGAGCATACGAAGGACCACCCGCTGACCTCACCATCTCAAGGGAGCACGCATGGCAACCCGTGCCGTCGCCCGTCGCCCGTCCGCCTCCGGCGAGACCGTCGACGCGGCACGCAGTGTTCGCGCCCATGGCGGCGAGATCGCGGACCGCGATCTGGTCGGTATGTATCTGGACGAGATAGCGCGTACACCACTGCTCGACGCCGCCAAGGAGGTCGAGCTGTCCCAGACCATCGAGGCGGGTGTGTTCGCGCGGCAGGTGCTCGACGGGTGCGAGGAGTCGAAGGCCGACGCCACCCGCGAGGAGCTGGAGGCACTGGTCGCCGCGGGCGAGCGGGCCAAGGACGTCTTCATCCGGTCCAACCTCCGTCTGGTCGTCGCGGTCGCCCGTCGCTACCCGCGCAGCGGTCTGCCCCTGCTGGACCTGGTCCAGGAGGGCAACGCGGGCCTGGTGCGCGCCGTCGAGAAGTTCGACTACCGCAAGGGCTTCAAGTTCTCGACGTACGCCACCTGGTGGATCCGTCAGGCGATCACCCGCTCCATAGCGGACCAGTCGCGCACCATCCGGCTCCCCGTCCACCTGGTGGAGGAGCTGGGCCGGATCCGGCGCATCCAGCGCGAGTTCAACCGCGATCACGGCCGCGAGCCCGAGCCCGCCGAGATCGCCGGGGAGCTCGGATCCACGCCGGAGCGCGTCACGGACGTCCTGGACTGGGCGCGTGACCCCGTCTCGCTGAACATGGCGGTGGACGACGAGGGCGAGACCCAGTTCGGCGACCTGCTGGAGGACACGTCGGCGGTCAGCCCGGAGCAGTCCGTGATGACCCTGCTGCGCAGCGAGGAGCTGGACGACCTGATCGGCCGCCTCGACCAGCGCACGGCGTCCATCATCAAGATGCGGTACGGCATCGAGGACGGCCGGGAGCGGACCCTCACCGAGGTCGGCAAGGAGCATGGGCTGACGCGCGAGCGCATCCGCCAGATCGAGAAGCACGCGCTTCTGGAACTGAAGAAGCTGGCACGTCAGACCGGCTTCGACGCGGCGGCGTGAAGGCCGGGAGACCTGGCCGACGTGCCGCGCGGAGAACGTCGCGGGGGCGTACGCGGGGGCGTGAAGGTCCGCGCGAACATGGCTGTGTAACGCCGCTTCAAAAAACCCCGTCCCGGGAACAAGACTTCAGGGCGCGGGAGTTCGGGCCCGAGGGTGAGACCCCCGGGCGTCGGCGGCCTCCACGGTCCCCCGCACGGCAGCGCCCGTGAACGGCAACTGCCCCACGCCCCACCGAGAACCACGTCCCGACGCACTCCCCCCGGCGCCGGGACCTCCCTGAGCCGGGCTTCGGCGCCTTCCCCCGGGCGTCGGGGCCCGGCTCTCTTCTGTCGTGCGCGGCTACCGGGGGGGGCGGTCTTCGGGCCGGTTGTGGGGGCCTTCGGGCCGGTGGTGGGCGGTCTTCGGTTCGGCCGCGCGGTATCCGGTTCGCAGAGTGCGGTCTTCGGTTCGGCCGCGCGGTATCCGGTTCGCGGAGTACGGTCTCCGGTTCGGCTGTGGGCGGTCTCCGGTTCGGCGGCTGCGGTCTCCGGTTCGCGCGTGCGGCTGTCCGGCCGGTCGGGGGCGTGTCTGAGCGGCGGGGCACCCCGTACCTGAACCACGGGGTGGCCCGCCAGGATGGCAGATTGTGTCACATGGGCATAGCCTGCCGACGTGAGCAGGACCACCCCAGCAGAGCACTCCCGGGCGTCGGCGCCGTCCTCCTCCCTGACCGAACGGCGCAAGGCGGAGACTCGGTTGGAGATCGCCCGGACGGCGGCGGAGCTCTTCGCGCGGCACGGACTGCGGGCCACGCGTGCCGAGGACATCGCCCGGGCGGCGGGGATCGCGCCGCGCACTTTCTACCGCTACTTCGCCTCCAAGGAGGAGTCCGTCGCCCCCCTCTACGCGGCCGGCGCCCAGCGCTGGGTGGAGGCGGTACGCCGGGCCCCCGCCGGGCTGTCCCACCCGGAGGCCCTGAAGCACGCCGTGCGGCACACGCTGACGCCGGGCGCGGGGGTGTCGGCGGCGTCGTGGGACTGGGTGCGCACCCTGATCCGGATGGCCGAGGCGAACCCGGCGTTGCGGAGGGTGTGGGCCGAGGTGTGCCGGGCCTCCGAGGACGCGATGGCGGCGGCGTTGGCGGAGCGGGTGCCCGGAGCCGGCGGGGACGACCCGGCGGAGATCGCCGAGGGTGACGACAACGTTGCCTCACGGGTGTCACCGGAACTGCGCTTCACCGCGGCGGTCGCGAGCGCGGCCGTCCGGGTGGCGATGGAGACCTGGGCGTCCGGGGACGCTTCCCCGACGGGCCCCGAGGGGCCGGCGTCGCTGGCACTGCGAAACCTGGGGGCGCTACGGGATTTTCCGTGGGCGTGAGCGGGCGTGAGTGGGTCGGGGTGGGCGTGAGTGGGCGCCCTGCGGGGCGACTTCGGCGGGCGTGGGGCGGTGTTGCGGGGTTTTCGGCGCGTGTGCACGGGGAGGTGTTGCGGCGTCCTCGGTGACCGCGGGTGAGGGCGACGTCGCCGGGCGCTACGTGGACGTCAGTGGCGTACCGCGGGGCTTCCGGTGGGCGTCAGGGGCGTACCGCTGCGGGGCTGCCGGCGGGTGCGAGGCGGTCGGCGCGGCTCTCCTACCCGGCTGCTGCCCGGCTCAGCCGGCCCCCCAGTTCCCGCACGTGCTCCACGAGCGCGGCGGGCTCACGCACGGTGAACTCGCACCCCACCATCGCCAGGCGCGCCGCCACCCACTCCAGCGGGTCCGCCGTGCCGCCCCGCAGCCGGCACCGGGACTCGTCCAGCGCTTCGGGCGCGCCGAGCCACCCCCGCAACCGGGCCGCGACGACCTCGGCGGGCGCGTCGAACGTGACGGTGACCTCGTACGTCTCCTGGCGCCGTCGGATCGACTGCCGCAGGTACTCCGCCGCACTCCCCGTGGGCAGCTCCCGCGGGGTGAACCGCGCGCCGGTCGCGAAGGGCTCGCTCACCCGGTCGACGCGGAAGGTGCGCCAGTCCTCGCGCCCGAGGTCGTAGGCGACCAGATACCAGCGCAGCCCGGTCGACACGAGCCGGTACGGCTCCGCCAGGCGACGCGACTCGGTGCCGTCCCCGGCCCGGTACGCGAACCGCAGGCGCTCCCGGCCGGCCACCGCGGACGCCATCACGATCAGCGTCTCCGGTGCGATCGAGGGGCCGTCACCGCTGGTCAGGGCCGTGGTGGCGGTCTGCAAGGTCGCCACCCGGTGCCGTAGCCGGGTCGGCAGCACCTGCTCCAGTTTGGCCAGCGCCCGCACGGACGCCTCGTCGACGCCCTCCAGCGCGTGCCCCGCCCCGGCCCGCAGGCCCACGGCGATCGCCACCGCCTCCTCGTCGTCGAGGACGAGAGGTGGCATGGCCTTGCCCGCGACGAGCCGGTAGCCGCCGTCCGCGCCCTTGGACGCCCGCACGGGATAGCCCAGCTCCCGCAGCCGGTCGACGTCCCGCCGCACCGTGCGCCGCGAGACCCCGAGCCGGTCGGCGAGCTCACTGCCGGGCCATTCGCGGGGCGTCTGGAGGAGGGAGAGCAACTGGAGGAGCCGAGCGGGAGTGTCCGTCGTCATGAGTCCGAGGATGGCGCACAACTAGGACACGATCTGACCTAATGCCGACCTGGTGTGAGTCCGTTCACGCTCGGCCGGCCTCCGTGCTGCGTCGTGCTGTGCCGTGCCGTGCCGCGGAACGCGCGCCCGTAAGTCCGTTCATGCCCGATCGAGGCCCGCACGTGTTTACTTTCCCGCTATCCGGGGCGTAGTCTTCGCCTGAAACCACACGTTCGGGCATGGGTTGGAGGCGAACGGGCATGTACGCACCGGAGCGGCAACAGGAGATCCTCCGGATCGCCCGCGACGGCGGCCGGGTGGACGTCGTGTCGCTGGCCGAGGAGTTCCAGGTCACGGCCGAGACCATCCGCCGTGACCTGAAGGCCCTCGACCGCGCCGGCCTCCTGCGCCGGGTGCACGGCGGCGCCATCCCCGTCGGCCGCCTCGACTTCGAGCCGGATCTCGCCGAGCGCGAGTCGACGTCCGCCGACGAGAAGGACCGCATCGCCAGGGCGGCCCTCGCCGAACTGCCCACCGAGGGCACGATGATCCTCGACGCCGGCACGACGACGGCCCGCCTCGCCGCGGCCATTCCGCTGGACGCGTCGCTCACCGTCGTCACCCACAGCCTGCCGATCGCCGCCCGTCTCGCCGACCACCCCGGCATCCAGCTCCACCTCGTCGGCGGACGCGTCCGGCACCGCACCCGTGCCGCCGTGGACGCCTGGGCGCTGCGGGCGTACGGCGAGATCCGGGCCGACGTCTCCTTCGTGGCGGCCAACGGCTTCTCCGCCGAGCACGGCCTGACCACCCCCGACCTCGCCGAGGCCGCCGTCAAGCGCGCGGCCCTCGCCGCCGCCCGCCGCGTGGTGCTGCTCGCCGACTCCTCCAAGCACGGCCAGGAGCACTTCGCCCGCTTCGGCGACCTGGGCGACGTGGACCTGCTGATCACCGACGACGAGCTCAGCCCCGAGGACGCCACCGCCATCGAGCGCGGCGGCACGGAAGTGGTGCGCGCATGATCCTCACCGTCACCCCCAACCCTTCCCTCGACCGCACCTACGAGGTCCCCGCCCTGGAGCGTGGCGAGGTCGTCCGCGCCACCGTCGAGCGCGTGGACCCCGGCGGCAAGGGCGTGAACGTCTCACGGGCCGTCGCCGCCGCGGGCCGGCGCACGGTGGCGGTACTGCCCTTGGGCGGCGCCCCGGGTGCGGTCGTCGCCGAACTCCTCGACGCGCAGGGCATCGAGGTCGCGCCGGTCCCGGTCGCGGGTGCCACGCGTTCGAACATCGCCCTCGCGGAGGCGGACGGCGTCCTCACCAAGATCAACGCTCCCGGACCCGAGCTGTCGGAGCGGGAGCGGGAACTGCTTTTCACAACGGTCCGCGCCCAGGCCCGCGACGCCGACTGGATCGCCTGCTGCGGAAGCCTGCCGCGCGGCCTCGCGCCCTCCTGGTACGCCGAGCTGGTCGCCCGCGCGCACGCCGGGGGCGCCCGGATCGCGCTCGACACCTCGGGACGCGCCCTGCTGGAGGCGCTGCGGGAGCGGCCCGACGTGGTGAAGCCGAACGCCGAGGAGCTCGCGGAGGCCGTCGGACGGCCGCTGGCGACCGTCGGTGACGCGGTGAAGGCGGCCGAGGAGCTGCGCGAGCGGGGCGCGCGCGCCGTGCTGGCGAGCCTCGGCGCCGACGGCCAGTTGCTGGTGGACGACGCCGGCATCTGGTTCGGCAGCGCCCGCGTGGACGTGGTGCGCTCCAACGTGGGCGCGGGCGACGCCTCGCTCGCCGGCTTCCTGATCGCCGGCGGCCGCGGCCCGGAAGCCCTCGCCTCCGCCGTGGCGCACGGCGCGGCGGCCGTGCAGCTGCCCGGCAGCGTGATGCCGGCCCCGGGCGACCTGGACCCGGCGGCGGTGACGGTCACCTCGGACGTGCCGGTCGACCTCGAGCTGAAGGAGCCGGTGTCATGAGCGCGCGTACGGCGTTCGGCCCGGCGCCCGTGGAATCGGCCCGTGCGAGGCGGGGTTCCCCGTTACTCGCCGCGGCCGTCGGCCGGCAGGGCACCCTGAGCCGTCCTGCCGTCGCGCGGAGGCGGAGCTTCCCCGGTCCCGCCTCCGCCACCACCCCCGCACTGTTCCCCCTCCCCGTCCTGACCCCCGCCCACCGCACCTCACGGGCGATACGCGTGCGAAGGAGCCCGCGATGAGCGACATGATCACCGCGGACCTGGTCGATCTCGACCTGTCCGCCGACACCAAGGAAGCGGCGGCCCGTGCCCTCGCCGAGCGCATGGTGGCCCTGGGCCGGGTGACCGACCTGGACGGTTTCCTCGCCGACGTGGCCGCCCGTGAGGCACAGATGCCGACCGGCCTCGACGGCGGCATCGGCATCCCGCACTGCCGCAGCGAGCACGTCACCGAGCCGACGCTCGCCTTCGGGCGCAGCGCCGCCGGGATCGACTTCGGTGCCGCGGACGGTCCCGCCGACCTGGTCTTCCTGATCGCCGCGCCCGCCGGTGCCGACGACGCCCACCTGACGATCCTGTCGGCGCTGGCACGGCAGTTGATGAACGCCGAGTTCACCGACGCGCTGCGGGCGGTCGGGGATCCGTCGGCCGCGGCGGCACTGATCCGGGGGGACGAGACTCCGGCGACCGCTGCCTCCGTGGACTCCATGGACTCCGTGGACTCCGAGAACTCCGTGGCGGCGTCGGGAGCGGCCTCTCGCGACGCCGCCACGGGTGACACCACGGGCACCGGCACCGCCGCCGTCACGGGCTCCGGGGGCACCTCCGTCTCGCACGGGACCTCCCTCCCGCACGGGACCTCCGGTGAGGGTGTCGGCTCCGGCGGTTCGGCCGAGGAGCGCCCCTTCCGCGTCGTCGCCGTCACCTCCTGCCCCACCGGTATCGCCCACACCTACATGGCGGCCGAGTCGCTGGAGATCGCGGGCCGCGCGGGCGGGGTCGAGATCGTCGTCGAGACGCAGGGCTCGGCCGGCTTCACCCGGCTCGACCCGGCGGTCATCGCGGCGGCGGACGGCGTGATCTTCGCCCATGACCTGCCCGTACGCGAGAAGGACCGCTTCGCGGGCAAGCCCACCGTCGACGTCGGGGTCAAGGCGGGTATCAACCGCGCCGCCGAGCTGATCACCGAGGTGCGCGGCAAGGCGGAGCGCGGTGAGGTCAGTGGGGCCGCCCGGCCCGGCGCCACCCCCGTGGAGCGCGCCGGTGAGCCCGGCGAGGGCTACGGAACCAAGCTGCGCAAGTGGCTGATGTCCGGTGTGAGCTACATGGTTCCGTTCGTCGCCGCCGGCGGTCTGCTCATCGCCCTCGGCTTCGCGATCGGCGGCTACCAGATCAACGAGGCCAAGTCGGTCACCGAGCACTTCGACTGGGGCCAGATCGACAGCTGGGGCGCCCTGCTGTTCCAGATCGGCGCCGCGGCCTTCGGCTTCCTCGTCCCGGTCCTCGCCGGCTACATCGCCTACGGCATGGCCGACCGTCCCGGACTCGTGCCCGGCTTCGTCGGCGGTGCGATCTCCCTGACCATCGGCGCGGGCTTCCTCGGCGGTCTGGTCGCCGGTCTCCTCGCCGGTGGGGTGGTCCTGGCCATCCAGCGCGTCAACATCCCGGCGCCGCTGCGAGGGATCATGCCCGTGGTGGTGATCCCGCTGATCTCCTCGGCGGTCGTCGGGTTCCTGATGTTCGTGGTCATCGGCAAGCCCATCGCGGAGGCCCAGAAGGCGCTCACCGACTGGCTGAACGGCCTGTCCGGCGCCAACGCCGTCCTCCTCGGCGTGCTGCTCGGCCTGATGATGTGCTTCGACCTCGGCGGTCCGGTGAACAAGGTGGCCTACACCTTCGCGACCGCGGGCATCTCCGTCGCGGCCCCCAGCGACTCCGCGATGAAGATCATGGCCGCGGTGATGGCCGCGGGCATGGTCCCGCCGCTGGGCCTGGCCCTCGCCACCACCGTCCGCCGGAAGCTGTTCACCGACGCCGAACGCGAGAACGGCAAGGCCGCCTGGGTGCTCGGTGCCTCGTTCATCTCCGAGGGCGCGATCCCGTTCGCGGCGGCCGACCCGCTGCGCGTCATCCCCTCCGCCATGGCGGGCGGCGCGGTCACCGGCGCCCTGGCCATGTCGTTCGGCTCGACCCTGCGCGCCCCGCACGGCGGCATCTGGGTCACGTTCCTGATCGGCAAGCCGCTGCTGTACCTGCTGGCCATCGCTGCCGGCACGGCGGTCACGGCGGGCCTGGTCATCATCCTCAAGGGCCTGCGCAAGCCGGTCGCCGGGGCCCGGGAGAACGAGCCTGTGGCGGTGCCGGCGGAGGCCAAGCAGCCGGTGGCGGCCGCGTAGCCGCCGAGGCGGCCGCGGGACACGCGGAGACAGCACGGCCCGGGACCGCTTCAGGTCCCGGGCCGTGCTGTCTGTCGGTCGATGAGGCCGTCGCGGCCGGTTTCCGGCCGGCGCCCCGCAGGACGGCGGCGTCGCGGCGCCGCGCCACGGGCGTGCTTTCGGGCTGGTGCTCCACGGGCCGGCGTCAGAGCAGCGCTCCATAGGCGTGTCTCCGGCCGGTGCTCCTCGGGCCGGAATCGAGGTGCCGTGCCACAGGCGTGCCTCCCGCTGGCGTTCCACGGGCCGGCGTCAGAGCAGCGCTGCACCGGCCTGCCTCCGGCCGGCGTTCCACGGGCCGGAACCGGGGCGGCGTTCCGCAGGGCGGCCTCAGGGCGCACGGCGTTCCGCGGGGCGTCCTCCCGCCGGCGCGCTCCACAGGCCCACGTGCTCCACAGGCACGCGCGCCCACTGGCCCGCGTCCGGGCGCGCCCCTCAGGACAACTGCGCGGCCCGGCGCTCCATGGCTTCGCGCGCCGCGTCCTCCGTCGTGTAGACCTCGCACATGTGCCGGCCGTCCGGCGTGGCCGTGTGCTCCACCTCCCACACGGAGACCTCCTGCCCGTCGCACAGCAGGAACGCGTGCTCGTAGAGCGCGAAGCCCAGCCCGACGCGTCCCGCCCGGCAGGGCCGCCCGAAGGCCTGCGTGATCTGGTGCGCGCACGCCGTGGCGAGCAGTTCGGCCGCCTCCGCGTCCGGGCGGTCCGGGTTCTCCGCCCGGCGCAGCAGCCGGCGCGCGTGATCCGCCGAGTCGTCCGGCACGTACGCGTGCCGCGGTGCGGGGATCGACGACAGGTCCTCCGGCACCCGCAGCTCGAAGTCCGGTGTCTCCGTGGGCAGCGGGAGCCGGGCACCCGCGGCGCACAACTCGTCATGGTCGACGTACACCTCGTGCTGCGGGACTCCGCCCGGCGTGGTGTTGTGGACGAGCTCCCAGAGAGTGAGCGCCGAGCCGTCGGCGAGCAGCCAGGTGTGCCGGTACGTCTCCTGGTGCAGTCCCGCGCCGTGGTGCGCGGAGTGCAGCGAACTGTCGTGCGCCAAGGCGCTGTCGAGCCGCCCGATCGTCTCGTCGGGCAGCTCGAACGAGTTCAGGGCGCGTCCGAGCAGCCGCTCCAGATGCTCCTCCGGAGACTCGGGTGAATCGGGTGGTTCGTACGCTGCCGTCTCGTACGGAACGCTCAAGGTTTCTCCCGGCGTTGCTGCATGTCACCTTGTGGGTGCATACCGTAGCCCCTCGATCGGACATCATGTCCGGGAACCGAGAAAACGTACGCCCGGAAAACGGCGGGGCCGCGCGAGAGGTTCCCGCACGACCCGACACTCCGTCAAAGACCGCTGATGAACAGGCTGCGTACGGTTGCGGCCCCCGTCGCGCCGCGCGGTGCCGTCGCGGTGGTCAGGCGGAACTCCCGGCGGTCCACTCGCTCCACGCCATGTTCCAGCCGTTGAGGCCGTTGTCCGGCGCCACCGTGGAGTCCGCGGAGTTCTTGACGATCACGACGTCCCCGAGGGCGGAGTTCTCGTAGAACCACTTGGCCGGGGTGTCGCCCTGCCCGCCCTGCACGTCCTGGAGCCCGACGCAGCCGTGGCTGGAGCCGTACCGGCCGAAGGGCGGGTCGGACGGCTTGTACCAGTAGTTGCCGTGGATGAACGTGCCGGACGTGGTCAGCCGCATCGCGTGCGGCACGTCCGGGATGTCGTAGGCGTCGGCGAGGTCGACCGTGCGGCTGTCCATCCGTGTCTCCGCCAGCTTCTCGGAGATCACCATCTGTCCGTTGTACGTGGTGAACTCCGGGCTGCCCGCCGAGATCGGGATCGTCCGGACCGTCCTGCCGTCGCGCACCACCGTCATCGTCTGCGTCTTCGCGTCCACCGTGGAGACCTGCGAGCGCCCGATCGTGAAGGTGACCGTCTTCTTCTGCACGCCGTGGACGCCGTTCGCGCCCTCCACCCCGTCCAGGTCGATCTTCATGGTGACCTTGGAGCCGGCCTTCCAGTACTCCTCCGGCCGGAAGTCGAGGCGCTGCTCCCCGAACCAGTGCCCGACGACCTTCTGCCCGCTGCTCGACGTGACCGTGATGCGCGACTGCACGGCCTTCCTGTCGCTGATCGCCTTGTCGAACCTGAAGGACACGGGCATCCCGACCCCGACCGTCGTCCCGTCGTCCGGCGTGTACGTCCCGATGAAGCTGTTGGCCTTCGTCACCGTCGTGAAGGTGGAGTCCGCGGCGACGGACCTGCCGTCCGAGCCCTTCGCGGTCGCCGCGATCTCGTACTTGGTGCCGCGCTCCAGCTGCTCCTTCGGCTTCCAGCTGCCACCGTCCGCGGAGACCGTCCCCGGCACCGCCCGGCCGGTGTCGGCCACCGTCATCCGCACCTCGGTCAGCTTCCCGCCGCTGACCTCGACGCCGGTCGAGTTGATCGACGCGCCGCTCGAACCGTCCTCGGCCGAGATGACGATCCGCGCCGCCGGGGCCTTCGTCCCGCCGTCGCCGTCCTTGCCGTCGTTGTCGGCCTTGGCGCTGCCCGTGCAGGCGGTGAGGGCGAGCGCGCCGGCCACCAGGGCGGCGGTGGCCGCCGTCGTGCGCCGTATTGCTATGTCCGGCGTAGTCACGGTCTGCTCCAGGTTCGTGTGAAGTGGGTGATCCGCTCCGATGCGTGGAGAAAGAGTGGACCGGGGGCCGGTCGGGTTCCCTCCACCCGGAAGAAGCGTCATCACGTGACAGAACCGGGACAATCGCAGCCCGCGCGGAACACTCAACTCCTGCCGTACAGCTCCGAGTAGGAGGGCCAGCTGCCGCCCTCCGTCGTCACCGGCTCTGCCGCCCGCACCGCCCGCACGATCGCCCGGGTCACCAAGTCCGCGCCCGCCGCCAGGATCTCGTTCAGCGCCAGCGGCTGCGCGAGGTCGAGCGCGCGCGCACCGGTCGCCAGCGCGAAGACCGTGTCGCCGTCGTGCAGCAGATGCACCGGGCGCACCGCGCGCGCGATGCCGTCGTGCGCCGTTCCCGCCAGCTTCTGGGCCTGCGCCTTCGACAGATCCGCGTCCGTGGCCACCACCGCGAGCGTGGTGTTCAGCGGGGGTGGCGCGTTGCGCGCCGCGCTCTCGGCCAGCCGCGCGCGGGCCGCCTCGTGCACCCTCGCCTCCGGGTAGTTCACCCGCCCCTGGAACAACTCCCCGTACAGCACCCCCGTCTCCGGATCCACGACCGACCCCGCCGCGTTGGCCACCACCAGCGCGGCCACCGTGATCCCGGACTCCAGGACGACGCTCGCGGTGCCGACCCCGCCCTTCACCACCCCGGCCACGGCCCCCGTACCCGCGCCCACGGAGCCCTCCCGCACCGCCGCGCCGATCTCGCTCGCCGCGGCGGCCTCCACGGCGGCCCTGCCCAGCGCGGCGTCCGGCCTGGCCCGGAAGTCGCCGCCCCGCCCCAGGTCGAACACGCACGCCGCGGGTACCACCGGCACGACGTGCGCCGGGTCCGGCCCGACACGCACCCCGCGCCCCCTCTCCTCCAGCCAGGCCATCACTCCGGACGCCGAGTCGAGGCCGTAGGCGCTGCCGCCGGTCAGGACGACCGCCTCGGCCTTCTGCACCACGTTGCGCGGGTCGAGCGCGTCGGTCTCCTTGGTGCCGGGGCCGCCGCCGCGCACGTCCACCGCGGCGGTGGCGCCGCCCTCGGGTGCGAGGACGACCGTGGTGCCGGTGAGCCGGCCGTCGCCGGTGCGCGTCGCGTGTCCCACTCGCAGGCCGGTCACGTCCGTCAGAGCATCAACTGTCATGGAGACCAGTCTCCTGCCCCGGCGGCGCCCGTCCCCGGAGCCCGCCGCCGGACCCGGAGCGGGCGCTGCCGCAGTCGGACGGCCGGTCAGGCGGCCGGTGTGCCCGTCCCCGCCTCGCGCTCCCCGGTGGCCCGGCGGGCCGTCAGGATCTCCCCGACCGCCACGGACAGCCCCGCCACGATCCCGGCCGCGAGGACCGCCCAGTGGCCCAGGAACGTGCAGCAGATCACCAGCAGCGCGGCCGTCGGGAGGACGAGCTGCTGGGCGATGCCCACCTTGAAGTGGCCCGCGTGCAGTACCCAGACGGTGAGCAGGAACAGCGCCGTCGGCAGCGTCACCGCGGCCGACGCGGACAGTGTGGAGATGTGCGCCTTGCCGACCGCCTGCTCGACCGCCACCTCCAGGCCCGCGCCGATCGCGGCAGCCGAGGCGAAGATCAGATAGTGGCCGTAACCCCAGACGAACGACTGGCGGTTGGATCGCAGCCGTCCGTGGACCGGAGCCACGAAGTAGATCCACCAGGCGGAGAACACGATCAGCAGTCCGCCCGCCGCGATCGGCAGCAGTTCGCCGAACCTGTCGTTCTCGTCCGCGCCCGTCTTCACGGCGATCGTGGCCGCGGCGATCGTCTCGCCGAGCACGATGATCGTGAACAGCCCGTACCGTTCGGCGATGTGGCGGGGATGCCATGTGGTCGGCTTGGCCTGCTCCGCGTAGAGCGGCACCGCCAGCTCGGCGACCACCATCACCAGAAACAGCCAGGGCAGAGCGGACTTCGGCAGAAGTGCCAGGGCCAGCCAGCCGATCTGGCAGAGGAGCACGCCACCCGCGTAGCGCAGCGCCGCCGTGCGCTCCGCGCCCTGGGCGGATCTCGCCGCCCGCAGCCACTGGGATGCCATGGCCACCCGCATCACCACGTAGCCGACCAGCACGAGTGAGAAGTCGTGGTTCTCGAAGGCCCGCGGGACCCCGGCGGCGAGCAGCAGGACACCGGCGATCTGCAGCAGGGTGACCGCGCGGTACAGGGCGTCGTCGTTGTCGTAGGCCGAGGCGAACCAGGTGAAGTTCATCCAGGCCCACCAGATGGCGAAGAACACCATGGCGTAGTTCAGGATGCCCTCGCCGGCATGCCCCTCGGCGACGGCGTGCACCAGCTGCAGTCCGGCTTGTGCCACCGCCACCACGAAACACAGGTCGAAGAAGAGTTCCAGCGGGGAGGCGACGCGGTGTATCTCGTCGCGACTGCGGGCGATGAGCCGGCGCAGCGGCCTCTCGGAGGCCGGCGTGCCGGAGGAGGCGGGGGGCGGAGTCGAACTGGACGTCATGATTCCAAGCACAGCAGATGCCGGCCTGAAAATCTCCACGGGGCCTGGCGAACCAGGCGCCCCGGCGCCCCTCGGACACCGCCCCGTACCCTGGAGGCATGAGTACCTCCCCCGCCCCCGAGCCGCGGAAGCCCATGGCAGCGCTGATCTTCGGCGACCCGCTGGACGAGCAGTCCTCGGACGACACGGACCGTGGGTGGGGCGACCGGCCGCGTGGCGGAGGCGACGCTGTCGACGACCTGAGGCGCTTCCTCGACGAGAAGCCGCCCCACCACCTCTGAGCCGGTCGCGGGGCCCTCGGCCCGCGAGCCGCCCGCAGTGCCCCCGGAGCGCGGAGTACCGCCTCCGCTACCGCTCGGTGCGGTCCGAGCCGCGCTGCCCGCCCTGGGCCACCAGCGCGTCGCGGATCTCCTTGAGCACTTCGAGCTCGGACACCTCGATGATCTCGTGTGTGCCCTCCCGCGCCTTCCTGCGCGCCTCCTGCCGTGCCAGGTACTTCGCCATCGGCAGCACCATCAGGAAGTAGACCACCGCCGCGGTGATCACGAAGCTCAGCGTCGCACCCAGGACGGAGCCCCACTGGATCACGATCCCGCTGGTGACCGACCCGTCCGGTCCCACCCTGCACGGGTCCTTGAGGCAGGAGCTGTAGCTGTCGAGATTCTTGGTGCCGATCGCTCCGACCAGCGGGTTGATGACGCCCTTCACCACCGAGTTGACGATGTTGGTGAAGGCGGCACCGATGACCACCGCGACCGCCAGATCGACGACGTTCCCGCGCGTCAGGAAGGCCTTGAAGCCCTGCCAGACGCCCGGTTCCTTCTGCTCGCTCACCTCGGGGCCCCTCCTCATCACATGGACAGCTTGTGGAACAAACAGTTCCGCAACCTACGGCAGGGCCGGGCGGCCCTGTCCAGTCCGTCTGCCCCGAGGAGTGACCCGACAACGGTGCGCGCACCCCGCGCGGGACGCCGTTCAGCACAGGGTCACCGCCAGCCGGGCCGTGGCGCTCGCGCCCGCCAGCCGGGCCGCGGTGGCACGCGGCACGGACAGCACGACCAGTGCCCCGCCGATGGCGTCGCCCTCCAGCGGCTCGGGCACCTCCGTCACCAGCGCCCCGCGCGCGACCGCCTCGGCGGCGCGACCTGGCGCCGTCTCCTCGGTGGCGAGCACGTCGACCCGGTCGCCGGGGCGCAGCAGTCCCACCGCCGCCGCGTCGGCGATCCGCACGGGCGCGGACACCCGCTCCACGGTCCCGCGCTCCGGCGCCCGGTCGGCCACGGGGTGCCCACGGGTCCGTTCGTCCTGCCCGGTGCCGGCCGGGGCCCGCGGTCCGGCGGCCACGAGGGCGGCGGCGGTGAGCGCGAGCCCGAAGGCCAGGGCCCGACGCCGATGCCGTAGGAACCGGTGCATCCGGTAGCGCCCGCCGCGTACACGAACGGGCGGGAAGTGCGGCACCTCGCAGGTCGGGGGCGCGTCCGTGGCCGGCGCGCGAGGCGGGAGCGGGCCGCATGCCGGGTCGGAGGGCTGCTCGGAGGGCTGCTCGGGGGGCCGTAGGGACGGGTGTGACGCGGAGTGCGCGGAGGGGTGCGGTCGCACGAAGGGGCGCGCGGTGGGTCGCACGGTCGGGTGCGCGGACGGGTTCGCCATGGGCCGCACGGACGGGTGCGCGGCGCTCGGTTCGGAGGGTGGAGCGAAGGACACGGGGACCACCACCTGGGACGACGGATCGGTTGCCGCCCACGATGAGGCTTCGCGCCGTCGCCCGCCGAGGCCGGTGCACCACCGGCGAGTTGTGGAAAACTCCCTCACCCGAACGGGAGGTTCCGAGCCCTCGCCGCACCCGCACCTACGGCAGGGTGAACCCCGGATCCATCCCGCCCAGCGCGTTGACGCACAGGCAGTCCCGCTGCTCGGCCGAGGGCAGCGCGGCCACCGCGTCGAAGAGCACCCCGCGCAACCGGTCCACGTTCGCCGCGAACACCCGCAGCACCTCGTCGTGCGAGACGCCCTCACCGGTCTCCGCGCCCGCGTCGAGGTCGGTGACCAGGTTGAGCGAGGTGTAGCAGAGCTCCAGTTCGCGGGCGAGCGCCGCCTCGGGGTGCCCCGTCATGCCGACCACGGACCAGCCCTGCGCCTGGTGCCACAGCGATTCGGCGCGGGTGGAGAACCGGGGCCCCTCGATCACCACGAGCGCACCGCCGTCCACCGGCTCCCAGTCGCGTCCGCGCGCGGCCTTCAGGGCGGCCGACCGTCCGGCGGGGCAGTAGGGGTCGGCCAGCGACACGTGCACCACGTTCGGCACGGTGCCGTCGGGCAGCGGCAGTCCGTCGAAGTAGGACGACGCCCGGGACTTCGTGCGATCGACGACCTGGTCCGGGACGAGCAGCGTGCCCGGCCCGTACTCGGGGCGCAGCCCGCCCACCGCGCAGGGGCCGAGCACCTGGCGCACGCCGACCGACCGCAGCGCCCAGAGATTGGCCCGGTAGTTGATCCGGTGCGGCGGGAGATGGTGGCCGCGGCCGTGGCGGGGCAGGAAGGCGACCCGCCGGCCGGCGATCTCACCGAGGAAGAGGGAGTCGCTGGGGGCCCCGTACGGCGTGTCCACCTGGACCTCGGTCACGTCGTCGAGGAACGAGTAGAAGCCTGAGCCGCCGATTACACCGATCTCTGCGTTCGCCATGACCGGCACAGTAGCGGGCGGGGGCGGGGCGGCAGGAAGGGGTGCCGGAAAGACCGAGGACCCCGCCGGCCCGTGAGCGGCGGGGTCCCGTGAGCGTGTGCGCGCCTCAGGCGGCGGTGGTGCTCGACGAGCTTCCGGTGCTCGACGCCTTCGAGTCCGAGGACGTGGAGGACGACGAGGAGGACGTCGTCGAGGAAGAAGACGTCGAGGACGATCCGGTCGACGCCGGCGAGCTGCTCGACGAGGAGCCGCGGCTGTCGTTCCGGTAGAAACCGGAGCCCTTGAAGACAATGCCGACCGCGGAGAACACCTTCTTCAGGCGTCCCTGGCAGTTCGGGCACACGGTCAGGGCGTCGTCAGTGAACTTCTGCACGGCCTCGAGGCCCTGGCCGCACTCGGTGCACTGGTACTGGTAGGTCGGCACTGTCTTCCTCCTGGCACTCTCACTCGATGAGTGCTAACAGTCGTCAATAGTAACCCGTGCCGCAAGCGAATGAAGTAACGTACATCACCTGCCCAGGGGCAGTGGTCAGGGCTTGACCGTCATGAGGGCACTTGCCCGAGTGAGAAGTCGCGTTGGCGACGGAGTCACAGTGACGTATTCCTCGGGGAAATTCATACTCACGTCACATCTCACCGATCGCGGCAGGTTCGCGATGGCCTGCGCCGCGCGTGACCACTCTGGTTACGCGCGGCGGCGCCAGCCGTGAGCGCAGTGCCACCAGGACCGCCAGCGCGAGCACCGTGCCGCCCGTCGGGACCAGGAATCCGGCGCCGCCCCAGAAGCGGTCCTCCAGTTGTCCGGCGACCGTGACGGCGCCCGCCTGACCGAGTGCCACCGCGCCGGTCAGCCAGGTGAAGGCCTCGGTGCGCGCCCCGGCCGGGACCAGGTTCTCCACGAGGGTGTAGCCGGTGATCAGGGTGGGCGCGATGCAGATGCCGACGAGCAGGCCGAGCGCGGCGAGCAGCAGCACCGACTGTGCCGCCCACAGCCCGGCGGCGGCCAGGGCGAGGGCCCCGTAACCGACGAGCAGGCGGCGCCGAGGGGCCACCTTCCAGGCGATGGCGCCGCACACGATGCCGGACAGCATGTTGCCCGCGGCGAAGGTTCCGTACAGGACGCCGTTGAGGCCGGGCTCGCCGATCGACTCGGTGAACGCGGCCAGCGACACCTGCATGCCGCCGAAGACGGTGCCGATGCCGAGGAACGCGACGGCCAGCACCCGCACCCCGGGGACGCGCAGTGCCGAGGCGTGCTCCACGCGCGCGTGCCCGTCGCCGCCGACCTTCGGCTGCGTGCGTTTCTGCGCGGCGAACAGCAGGCCGCCCACCAAAGTGAGCGCGGCCTCGGTCACCAGGCCGGCCGCCGGGTCGACGGTGGTGCACAGGGCCGTGGCCAGCAGCGGGCCGACCACGAAGGTCAGCTCGTCGGTGACGGACTCGAACGCCGCCGCCGTGGGCATCAGGGGGGAGCCCTGGAGCTTCACGCCCCAGCGTGCTCGCACCATGGGCCCGATCTGCGGGACCGAGGCGCCGGTGGGCACGGCCGCCGCGAACAGCGCCCACAGGGGGGCGTCCGCCAGTGCGAGTGCCGTCAGGGTGAGGCCCGCCAAGGTGTGCACCAGCACGCCGGGGAGCAGTACGGCACGCTGCCCGAAGCGGTCGGCGAGGCGTCCGGCCCAGGGCGCGGACAACGCCATGGAGACGCCGGTGACGGCCGCGGCGGCGCCTGCCACGCCGTACGAGCCGGTGGTGTGCTGCACCAGCAGCACGATGGAGATCGTCAGCATCGCGAACGGCTGGCGGGCCGCGAAGCCGGGAAGCAGGAACGTCCAGACGCCGCGCGTGCGCAGCAGTTGCCCGTAGCCGGGGCGGGAGGACTTCGACGAGGTGACCGTGGATGCCACGGCCCTTGCCTTTCTGCCGCCTGGTAGCGCGACCCTGTCGTGGTGGGCCGGGGCGCCGAGAGCTGTCCTCTTGCGCTGACTGCGGTAGATACCGGTGCCCTCGCGTCGAAGCGCGTCTCCGGCCGCCATACGGTCGCGCCAGCTCTGCGTCAGGCAGAGTTGGTTCGATCTGGGTGACGCCTGCATCGTACAGGGGTGAAGTGCTGGTGCGCCTGTGAAAGCGAGCACCACCGGCGTCCTCGACCTGCGATCACGTCGTCCCGTTCGTGCCCAGCCATCCGGCCAGCTTGCCGCCGCGTCCGACCGCGCGCAGTCGCCGTTCGGCAGCGTCGCGGACCGGGTCGGTGGCGACCACGAGCAGTTCGTCGCCCCGGCGCAGCACGGTCGTCGGCAGCGGCACGAACGACGTGCCCTCGCGCACGACCAGGGTGACCGCGGCCCCGGCGGGCAGTCGCAGCTCGTTGATCTCGACGCCGTGCATCTTCGACCCGCGCGGAATGCTGACCGAGAGCAGGTGCCCGCGCAGCTGCTCCAGGGGCGCGGACTCGATGCCCAGGTCGGCGGCGGCCTCGGAGCCGTCGCGCAGATGCAGGGTGCGGGCCAGCCACGGCAGTGTCGGTCCCTGGAGCAGGGTGTAGACGACGACCAGCACGAAGACGATGTTGAAGATGCGGCGGCTGCCGTCCACGCCGTTCACCATGGGGATGGTGGCGAGGATGATGGGCACGGCGCCGCGCAGCCCGGCCCAGGACATGAGCGCCTGCTCCTGCCAGGGCACCCGGAACGGCACCAGGCAGAGCACGACGCTGAGCGGGCGCGCCACCATGGTGAGCACCAGCCCGATGAGCAGCGCGGGCAGGATGTCGTCGCCCAGTTCGTGCGGGGTGACCAGGAGACCGAGCAGGACGAACATCCCGATCTGGGCGATCCAGCCGAGCCCTTCGGCGAACCCCCGCGTGGCCGGCCAGTGCGGCAGGCGCGCGTTGCCCATCACCATCGCGGCGAGGTAGACGGCGAGGAAGCCGCTGCCGTGCGCCAGCGCGCCGGCGGCGTAGGCGGCGACCGCGATCGCCATCACGGCGATCGGGTACAGGCCGGAGGCGGGCAGGGCCACGTGCCGCAGCCCCCAGGAGCCGAGCCAGCCCACCGCGATGCCGATGGCGGCGCCGATGGCGAGTTCCAGCACTATCTTGCCGACCAGCACGTACCAGTGCTCGAACGGTCCGGCCGTGGAGAACGAGACGACCAGGATCACGACGGGGGCGTCGTTGAAGCCGGACTCGGCCTCCAGTGTGCCCGTCACGCGCGAGGGCAGGGGGATCTTCCGCAGCACCGAGAAGACCGCCGCCGCGTCGGTCGAGGAGACCACCGCCCCGATGATGAGTGCCTGCCGCCATTCCAGCCCGACCAGGTGGTGCGCCGCCGTCGCGGTGATCCCGACGCTCGCCGCGACCCCGGCAAGCGCCAGCGCGGTGGCGGCGGGCAGGGCGGGCTTGATCTCCTTCCACTTCGTGCCCAGACCGCCCTCGGCCAGGATCACGACCAGGGCCGCGTACCCGATGACCTGGGTCAGCTCGGCGTTGTTGAAGTGGATGTCGCCGATCCCGTCCTGGCCCATGAGGACGCCGATGCCCAGGTACACGAGCAGGCTGGGGAGCCCGCTGCGCGAGGAGATCCGGACCGCGGCCACGGCGACGAGCAGGACGAGCGAGCAGACGAGCAGGAGTTCGTTGAGGTCGTGGATGTTCAGCGGCCAGGTCCTTCCCCTGAGGCGGTTACTTCGTTACCTTACCTAACTCTTGACGATTCCTTGACGCTCGCCGGGGCATGATCGAACGTCAGTCCGTGCCGGTTCCCCACTCCGCGTCAAGGGCCGCCGGGCCCTGCGCCTATGGTTGCTCCAGCACTCCAGTACCGCCTGCCGCTCGCGTTAGGACAGCAAGGACAGCGATGCCCCCCAACACCACCGCCTCAACGGGTCGACAGCCCGGCAAGTCCGGCAGGAAGAAGGGGCGAAAAGCCCGACTGTTCGTACTTGTCCTGGTGCTGGCCGTCATCGGCGGCGTGGCCTACGGCGCGTACTGGTCGATCAGCACCGTGCGTGCCTCCTTCCCGCAGACCAAGGGCTCGATCACACTGCAGGGCCTGACCGGCCCCGTCGACGTCAAGCGCGACGGCAACGGCATCCCGCAGATCTACGCCTCCTCCGACGACGACCTGTTCATGGCGCAGGGCTACGTCCAGGCGCAGGACCGGTTCTACGAGATGGACGTCCGCCGGCACATGACCTCCGGGCGCCTGTCGGAGATGTTCGGCGGCAGCCAGGTCGAGAACGACGAGTTCCTGCGCACGCTGGGCTGGCAGCGGACCGCGCAGAAGGAGTACGACACCAAGCTGTCCGACGCCACCAAGAAGTACCTCCAGGCGTACGCCAAGGGAGTCAACGCCTATCTGGCGGGCAAGGACGCCGAGGACATCTCCCTGGAGTACGCGGCGCTGGGCTTCAGCAACGAGTACAAGCCCGGGAAGTGGACCCCGGTCGACTCCGTGGCGTGGCTGAAGGCGATGGCCTGGGACCTGCGCGGCAACATGCAGGACGAGATCGACCGCTCCCTGATGACCAGCCGTCTCGGCCCGCAGCAGGTCGAGGACCTGTACCCGCAGTACCCGTACGACCGCAACCGCGTCGTGGTCCAGCAGGGCCGGTACGACGACGTCACCGAGACGTTCGACGGCGGCGCGGGCGGGAGTTCCACGGAGGGCGCGGACGACGGCTCCACGGGCGACGGCTCCACGGGTGACGCGGAGGGCTCCGCGGACTCCTCGGCGGACCCCTCCTCGTCCACGGGCTCCGAGGGGCTCCAGAGCCAGCTCGCGGGCCTCTACGACGAGCTGGAGGACCTGCCCGAGGCCGTCGGCGTGAACGGCAACGGCATCGGCTCCAACTCGTGGGTCGTCGGTGGCGAGCACACCATCACCGGCAAGCCGCTGCTCGCCAACGACCCGCATCTGTCGGCGTCGCTGCCGTCCGTCTGGTACCAGATGGGCCTGCACTGCCGCGCGGTCTCCGACAAGTGCCAGTACGACGTCTCCGGCTACACCTTCGCGGGCATGCCCGGCGTGATAATCGGTCACAACCAGGATATCTCCTGGGGCATGACCAACTCCGGGGTCGACGTCACCGACCTCTACCTGGAGAAGCTCACCGGCGACGGCTACCTCTACGACGGCAAGGTCAAGCCGTTCACCACGTACGAGGAGACCATCGAGGTCGCCGGCGGCACCCCCAAGAGGATCGTGGTCCGCGAGACCAACAGCGGACCCCTGCTGTCCGACCGCGCCGACGAGCTCGTGAAGGTCGGCCGCAAGGCCACCGTCGACACCGCGGCCCCCGACCGGGGCGACGGCTACGGCATCTCGCTGCGCTGGACCGCGCTGGAGCCGGGCAACACCATGGACGCCGTCTTCGCGATGAACAAGGCGGCCGACTGGGACGACTTCCGCGCCGCCTCGGCCCTGTTCGAGGTGCCCTCGCAGAACCTCGTCTACGCCGACACCGAGAACCACATCGGCTACACGCTGCCGGGGAGGATCCCCACGCGCGCCAAGGGCCACGACGGCTGGATCCCGGCGCCGGGCTGGGACTCCAAGTACCGCTGGACCGGCTACGTCGAGCAGGACGAGCTGCCCCACGAGTACGACCCGGACCGCGGTTACGTCGTCACCGCCAACCAGGCCGTCGTCGGCGAGGACTACCCGTACACGCTGACCACGGACTGGGGCTACGGCACCCGGAGCCAGCGGATCACCGATCTGCTCGAGTCGAAGCTCAAGGGTGGCGGCAAGGTCTCCACCGAGGACATGCGGCAGATGCAGATGGACGGCAGCAGCGAGATCGCCAAGCTGCTCGTCCCGCAGCTGCTGAAGATCGACGTCGGCGACAAGGACGTGCGCGACGCCCAGAAGCTCCTCGAAGGCTGGGACTACACCCAGGACGCCGACTCGGCGGCCGCCGCCTACTTCAACTCGGTCTGGCGCAACGTCCTCAAGCTCGCCTTCGGCAACAAGCTGCCCAAGGAACTGCGCGTCCAGGGCCAGTGCCTGTGGGTCGAGCCGGTCGACACCACCGGCCCCGTGGACGACGACCGGCGGGTGCGCGAGTGCGGCCAGCGCGACGCGGACCAGGCCCAGCCGGACGGCGGCGACCGCTGGTTCGAGGTGGTGCGCACCCTCATGGACGACGAGGACAGCGAGTGGTGGACGACCCCCAAGTCGGGCACCCGCCCCGGCGCCGACGACCGTGACGGCCTGTTCAAGCGCGCCATGATCGACGCCCGCTGGGAGCTGACCGCCAAGCTCGGCAAGGACATCGACAGCTGGAGCTGGGGCCGGCTGCACCGGCTGTTCCTGAAGAACCAGACCCTGGGCACCAGCGGCCCCGGCTTCCTCCAGTACGCCCTCAACCGCGGCCCCTGGGAGCTCGGCGGCGGCGAGGCCACGGTCAACGCGACCGGCTGGAACGCCGCCGGCGGCTACGGCGTCGTCTGGGTGCCGTCGATGCGGATGGTGGTCAACCTCGACGACTTCGACAAGTCGAAGTGGATCAACCTCAGCGGCGCCTCCGGGCACGCCTACAACGCCCACTACACCGACCAGACGAACAAGTGGGCCAAGGGCGAGCTGCTCGACTGGTCGTTCACGAGGCAGGCGGTCGACGCGCACACGGACGACACCCTCGTCCTGAAGCCGTGACCGGCTGACGACGAAGCCCGAAGGGCCCTCCACGCGCGCGTGGAGGGCCCTTCGGACGTCCGGGGCCTCAGCTTCCGGGGCGCGGGAAGCGGCGCACTCCCGACGGCGTCACCACCGCGTGCACGGGCCGGTCGTGCGGTTCGGCGGGGACACGGGGCAGGACCTCCGCGTCGTACAGCAGCACCACCAGCGCCGGACGGCCCCCCGCGCGCTCCAGGCGCGCAAGGACGCGGTCGTAGGAGCCACCGCCGCGGCCCAGCCGCATCCCGCGCGCGTCCACCGCGAGCCCCGGAAGCAGCACCGCGTCCGCGCCCGTCACCGCGTCCGGCCCGAGCCGCTCGCCCGCGGGCTCGAAGAGCGCCATCCTGCCGCCGTGTTGCACGCGCGCGAGAGAGCCCTCCCCGGCGTAGACACCCCAGTCGAGGTCGTTGTCGGGCAGCAGCACCGGGAGCAGGACGCGCACGCCCCGCGCGCGCAGCGCGTCGAGGAGCGCGCGGGTTCCCGGCTCAGCGCCCACGGAGACGTACGCCGCCACCGTGCGCGCGTGCGCCAGCTCCGCCAGTTCGAGGGCGTTCGCCGCCAGTGCGGCCCCGGACCCCTGCACGTCACCTGCAGGCAACCTGTTCCTCGCCGCCAGGAGTTCTCGGCGCAATGTGCGCTTGTCAGGCTCGCTCGTGTGTCCGAGGTGACTCATGCGTCGCTTCCGTTCCGCGATCAAAGTGCTCATATGAGTGCGTACTGACCGGAGCCGCTGATTCCCTGCAAAGTCACCGGATATGGTGGCGAGCATGACTCAGGCGCACCCACGGATCAGCAAGGCTGTCATCCCCGCAGCGGGCCTCGGCACCCGGTTCCTGCCGGCCACCAAGGCCACTCCCAAGGAGATGCTGCCGGTGGTCGACAAACCGGCGATCCAGTACGTGGTCGAGGAGGCCGTCGCGGCCGGTCTCGACGATGTCCTCATGATCACCGGCCGCAACAAGCGCCCGCTCGAGGACCACTTCGACCGCAACTACGAGCTCGAGTCGGCTCTGGGCAAGAAGGGCGACGCCGCGCGGCTGGCCAAGGTCCAGGAGTCGAGCGACCTCGCGACCATGCACTACGTGCGCCAGGGCGACCCCAGGGGCCTCGGTCACGCCGTCCTGTGCGCGGCTCCCCACGTCGGCGACGAGCCCTTCGCGGTGCTCCTCGGCGACGACCTCATCGACCCGCGCGACCCCCTCCTGCAGCGCATGATCGAGGTGCAGGAGCGGCACGGCGGCAGTGTGATCGCGCTCATGGAGGTGGCTCCCGAGCAGATCCACCTCTACGGCTGCGCCGCCGTCGAGGCCACCGTCGACGCCGACGTGGTGAAGGTGAGCGACCTGGTCGAGAAGCCGGACGCCGCCGACGCCCCCTCGAACTACGCCATCATCGGCCGCTACGTCCTCGACCCCCGTATCTTCGGCGTCCTGCGCGAGACCGAGCCCGGCCGCGGCGGTGAGATCCAGATCACCGACGCCCTCCAGCAGCTCGCCGCCGACGAGAAGGTGGGCGGCCCGGTGCACGGCGTCGTCTTCAAGGGCCGCCGCTATGACACCGGGGACCGCGGCGACTACCTGCGTGCCATTGTCCGACTCGCGTGCGAACGTGAGGACCTGGGCCCGGACTTCCGGACCTGGCTTCGCCGTTACGTCACCGAGGAGATGTAGCCACGTGAGCACCGCCGCGCCCCGCGCCACCGGCCAGGACCACCTGTGGTCGGTGGACGAGCACCTGGAGGACATCCTCGAGACCGTCCGCCCCCTCGAACCCATCGAGCTGCAACTCCTCGACGCCCAGGGCTGCGTCCTGGTCGAGGACGTCACGGTGCCGGTCTCCCTGCCGCCGTTCGACAACAGCTCCATGGACGGGTACGCGGTACGGGTCGCCGATGTCGCGGGCGCGAGCGCGGAGTTCCCGGCGGTCCTGGAGGTCGTCGGGGACGTCGCCGCGGGCCAGGCGGAGCTCGTGACCGTGGGGCCGGGCCAGGCCGCCCGCATCATGACGGGCGCCCCGCTGCCCCCCGGCGCGGAGACGGTGGTGCCCGTGGAGTGGACCGACGGCGGCCTCGGCGAGGGCCCCGTCACCGGCATGCGGTCCCGCGGCCTCGGCCCCGAGGACGCCTCCGGGCAGGTGCGCGTGCACCGGCCGGCCGAGGCACGCGCGCACGTGCGCGACAAGGGGAGCGACGTGAAGGCCGGCGACCGCGCCCTGGACGCGGGCACCGTCCTCGGCCCGCCGCAGATCGCGCTGCTCGCCGCGATCGGCCGCGGCACCGTACGGGTGCGCCCGCGCCCGCGCGTGGTGGTGCTCTCCACCGGCAGTGAACTCGTCCAGCCCGGCGAGGAACTGGGCAGCGGCCAGATCCATGACTCCAACAGCTTCGCCCTCACCGCTGCCGCCCGCGACGCCGGAGCCATCGCCTACCGGGTGGGCGCCGTCGCCGACGACGTCGAGACCCTGCGCACCACCATCGAGGACCAGCTCGTCCGCGCCGACCTGATGGTCACCACGGGCGGAGTGAGCGTCGGGGCGTACGACGTCGTCAAGGAGGCACTGTCGCACGTCGGCGACGAGGACGAGCCGGGCAGCGGCATCGAGTTCCGCAAGCTCGCGATGCAGCCCGGCAAGCCGCAGGGCTTCGGCTCCATCGGCCCCGACCACATCCCGCTGCTGGCCCTCCCCGGCAACCCGGTCTCGTCGTACGTCTCCTTCGAGCTGTTCGTCCGGCCCGCGATCCGGACCCTCATGGGGCTGCCCGACGTGCAGCGCCCGCGGACCCGGGCGACCCTGACGGCCGACAAGGCCCTCAGCTCGCCGAAGGGTCGCCGGCAGTTCCTGCGCGCCGGCTACGCCGACGGCCGGGTGACCCCGGTCGGCGGGGCCGGCTCCCACTTGGTCGCCGCCCTCGCCCACGCCGATGCGCTGATCGTCGTACCGGAGGACACGGAGTCCGTCGAACCGGGCGCAGAGGTCGAGGTGGTCCTGCTCGGCTGACCGCCCCGGGTTGGCGGTACCGTGTCGCGCACAACAGGTCCGTGCGCCGCACTGCTACGGGCCCGGACCGGGAGCGCCACACCATGACCGTGCCTTCCCGGGGGGCGACCCCCGGACCGCCTGCGCAGGACCACCTGACGCACCTCGACGACGCGGGCGCCGCCCGCATGGTCGACGTCTCGGACAAGGACGTCACCGCGCGCACCGCGCGCGCGAGCGGACGGGTCCTCGTCTCGCCCCGGGTGATCGAGCTGCTGCGCGGAGAAGGGGTCCCCAAGGGCGACGCGCTCGCCACCGCGCGGATCGCGGGGATCATGGGCGCCAAGCGGACGCCGGACCTGATCCCGCTGTGCCACCCCTTGTCGCTGTCGGGTGTGACACTGGACCTGTCGGTCGCGGACGACGCCGTGGAGATCCACGCCACGGTGCGCACGACGGACCGCACGGGTGTCGAGATGGAGGCGCTCACCGCGGTCTCCGTCGCCGCGCTCACCGTGGTCGACATGGTCAAGGCGGTCGACAAGGGAGCGGTCATCACAGACGTACGGGTGGAGGAGAAGACGGGCGGCAAGTCGGGCGACTGGAGCAGGTCGTGACCGCCGGCGCGGGGCTCGGCGACGCGCTCGTCACGCCGTACGCCGCCCTGGTGATCACCGCCTCCAACCGGGCCGCAGCCGGGGTCTACGAGGACAAGGGCGGCCCGCTGGTCGCGGACGGCCTCAAGGGCCTCGGGTTCGCCGTCGACGGCCCGCAGGTGGTCCCGGACGGGCAGCCGGTCGAGGCAGCGCTGCGGGCGGGCGTGGACGCCGGGTACGACGTGATCGTCACCACCGGCGGCACCGGCATCTCGCCCACCGACCGCACCCCGGAGGCCACACGCGCCGTGCTCGACCACGAGGTGCCGGGCATCGCCGAGGCGATCCGGGCGTACGGCCGGGACAAGGTGCCCACCGCCGCGCTCTCCCGGGGCCTGGCCGGCGTGGCGCGCGGGACGCTGATCGTCAACCTGCCCGGTTCGTCGGGCGGGGTGCGCGACGGGCTGGCCGTGCTGGAACCCCTGCTGGTCCACGCCGTCGACCAGCTCCGCGGCGGTGACCACCCCGGACCCTCCGGTGGGGGTGCGAGCTGAACAGCCCTTCCTGGCCCGTCGAACTGGTGGAGGGCGATGTCGTCCTCCGGCCGATAAGGCTGCGCGACCAGCGGGCCTGGCGCGAGGTCAACCGGCGCAACCGCGACTGGCTGCGCCCCTGGGAGGCGACCATCCCGCCGCCCACGCCAAGCGGGCCGATCACGCACCGGCCGACGTACCGCCAGATGGTCCGCCATCTGCGGTCCGAGGCGAACGCCGGCCGCATGCTGCCGTTCGTCATCGAGTACCAGGGGCGGCTCGTCGGGCAGTTGACGGTCGCCGGCATCACCTGGGGCTCCATGTGCTCGGGGCACGTCGGCTACTGGGTGGACCAGTCGGTGGCCGGCCGCGGCGTGATGCCCACGGCCGTCGCTCTCGCCGTGGACCACTGTTTCCGGACCGTCGGCCTCCACCGCATCGAGGTCTGCATTCGCCCGGAGAACGCGCCCAGCCGCCGGGTGGTGGAGAAACTCGGATTCCGCGAGGAGGGCCTCAGACCCCGTTATCTCCACATCGACGGCGCCTGGCGGGACCATCTCGTCTTCGCGCTCACGGCCGAGGAAGTCCCCGAGGGGCTGCTGTCCCGCTGGCGCCGCACCCGGAACACCCCGGGGAACGCGCGGGACCTGCCGCGGAACTCGCACAACGCCCCGGGGAATCCCACCTGACCCCGAAATTGAATACGTGTTCGAAAATGATCGGTTGGTGACCGGTCCGAGAGCATTGAATTCGCGGGCACGCCAGCCCGCTGATCGCATCGGTCACAAAAAAAGCTCGAAATATCAGCCAGATCGTGCGACACACCGGCTCAATTGGCAGATGGCCTCACGCAAACCCCTCTACCGTGTGAGGCGTGAGCAGCAGCGGCCTCATCTACGCAGTCATCGTCGGGGCCTGGGCCGCCTACTTGGTGCCGATGTGGCTCCGTAGGCAGGACGAGCTGAACGAGGCCCGTCCGACGGAACGCTTCAGCACAGCCATCCGGCTGCTGTCCGGACGGGCGGGCATGGAGCGCCGGTACGCCAAGGACCTGCGGGCGCGCTCCACCGACGAGGGGGAGCCCGGCTTCGACGACCCGGACGCGGTCACCGACTCGGTGGACGTCCGGGCCTTCGCCGTGCCCCCGACCCGCTCGGAGACGGGCGTCGTCGCGCAGGCGTCGCCCGGAGCGGCACCGGCGTCCGGGGCCCGGACCGTCGGTACCGCCCCGGCCCGGGCGGACGTCCCCGCCTCCCCGCCCCCGCGCAAGCCGGTCCCCGCGGCCCGCCGCGCACCCGGTGCGGAGGCGGCCGCGGCACGCGCCCGCCGTACCAAGGTGCTGGCGCGCCGCAGGCGCACCACCATCATGCTCTTCCTGGCCTTCACGCTCGGCGCGGTCGTCGCCGCCGTCGGGGGTCTCGCCTTCCTGTGGGCGCCGGGTGTGCCCGCCGTGCTGCTCAGCGGGTACATCGTGTATCTGCGGGCGCAGGAGCGGCGTCGGTTCGCCTACCAGATGGACCGGCGTCAGGCGGAGGCCGCGGCGCAGCGGCTCCGTGAGCGGACGCGGCAGCCGCGTCGGCACGCGGAGGCCGGGACCGAGGCCGACGAGCCCGGGGAGGGGCACGAACCGGAGAGCGACGCCGGGCTGTCGGCGCTGGCCGCGGACCGGCGGGCGCTGGTGGAGCAGACCGACCACGCCGAGTGGGTCGACCAGCAGCGGGAGCGGCAGCGGCGGCCCGGGCACGGGGAGAGCTGGGACCCGGTGCCGGTTCCGTTGCCGACGTACGTGACGGCGCCGGTCGCGCCGCGCGCGACCCCCGAGGTGGATCTCGGGGCCCTGGACGCCTGGAGCTCGGCGCGGTCGAGCCCGGTGGCGCAGGGGCAGGAGGGCGCCGCGGCCTCGCGCGAGCACGGCGCCGGGACGCCGGCCTCCGCCACCGCGCCCTCCGCCACCCCGGACGGGGCGGCCGCGGGCGGGCCGGGGCAGTCGCGGGCGGCGGACGGCGCGGCGGACAAGGCGGACGGCGAGGAGCGCGGGGACGCGCGGCGCCGGGCGGCCTCGGCACGGCGGGCCCGGGAGCGTGGCCACACTCCGCTCTTCGACCAGTACGAGGAGGGCGGGCGGCCACGGGCCGCCAACGAGTAGCCCGCGCGGCTCCGGCCCCGGGTCCAGCGGGAACGGATTTCCAAGCACCCCGATCGGGGTGCTAAAGTTTCACTCGTTGCAAGGGCCTGTGGCGCAGTCTGGTAGCGCACCTCGTTCGCATCGAGGGGGTCTGGGGTTCAAATCCCCACAGGTCCACGCAGCATAGAGCCCCGCCGGGATTCCGGCGGGGCTCTAGCGCGTTCTCCGTCGCCCTTGAGGGCCCGGTGACGGACCCTCAAGTGGCCTGCGTCACAGGGCCTTCGCGAAGCAGCGGCTCGACTCGTGGAAGCGGTAGTAGCCGAACTTGGCGCAGGGCTCGTAGCCGCTGGAGGTGTACAGGGCGATGGCCTCCGGCTGTTCGGTGCCGGTCTCCAGGACCATCCGGACCCGGCCGGCGGCGCGGGCGTCCTCCTCCAGGGCGGTGAGCATCCGCCGGGCGAGGCCGCGGCCGCGCAGGTCCCTGATCACGTACATCCGCTTCAGCTCGGCGTCGCCGTCCTCGTTGCCCTCGGTGTTCTCGTCCTGCCTGCGCCAGCCGCCGGTGGCGACGGGGCGGTCGGACTCGTCGTAGGCGATCAGGTACGCGCCGTTCGGCGGCCGGAAGTCCGACGCGTCGAGAACCGTGGCGTCGCCGCCGTCGCCGTAGCGCTCGTGGTACTCGGCCTGGACCTCGTCGTTGAGCTTCACGGCGTCGGGGTGGTCGAAGGAGACGCGACGTATATCCATGCTAAAAATCGTACACCTATGCAAAGAGCGGGATCTGAGCTCCTTCCAGTGTGCCGGTAAGGTGCCCCGGTGCTCACTGTGACCTCTGTGAATGTGAACGGGCTGCGGGCCGCCGCGAAGAAGGGCTTCGTGGAGTGGCTCGCCGGGACGCGCGCCGATGTGCTCTGCCTGCAGGAGGTGCGCGCCGAGCCGCAGCAGCTCCCCGAGCACGTGCGGGCTCCCGAGGGCTGGCACGTGGTGCACGCGCCCGCGGCGGCCAAGGGGCGCGCGGGCGTCTCCCTCTACACCCGGCGGGAGCCGGACGCCGTGCGGGTCGGATTCGACTCCGCGGAGTTCGACGGCAGCGGGCGGTACGTCGAGGCCGACCTGCCCGGTGTGACGGTCGCCTCCCTCTACCTCCCGTCCGGCGAGGTCGGCACCGAGCGGCAGGACGAGAAGGCCCGCTTCATGGGCGAGTTCCTCGCCCACCTCAGGGACCTGCGGGAGCGGGCCGCCGCCGAGGGGCGTGAAGTCGTGGTCTGCGGCGACTGGAACATCGCCCACCAGCGGGCCGACCTGAAGAACTGGCGCGGCAACACGGGGAACTCCGGCTTCCTGCCGGAGGAACGCGACTGGCTCACCGCGGTGTTCGACCCGCGGGACGGCGGCTACGTCGACGTCGTGCGCGCGCTGCACCCGGACGTCGAGGGGCCGTACACCTGGTGGTCGTACCGGGGGCGGGCGTTCGACAACGACTCGGGATGGCGCATCGACCTGGCCGTCGCGACCCCCGGGCTCGCGGGGCGTGCCGTCAAGGCGTTCGTGGAGCGGGCGGCCACCCACGGTGAGCGCTGGTCGGACCACGCCCCGGTGACGGTGGTCTTCGACCGCTGACCGCTGACCGCTGACCGCTGACCGCTGACCGCTGACCGCTGACCGCTGACCGCTGACCGTGACCGCTGACCACTGACCACTGACCACTGACCGCTGACCTCTGACCGCCGGCCCGCGGGCCTACGTCGTGCGCATGCGGCGGTCCAGGGCCAGGGACAGTTCCGCCTCCACCACGCTGCGGGCCAGGGGGCGCAGGCGCGGCAGCTCCTCCTGGGGGGCGTGGCGCAGGACCAGGGTGGCGAAGAGCTCGGCCAGGGCGTCGGCGTGGGCGCGGACCTCCTTGCCGGCCCGGAGCACCTCCGCGAGCGGGATGCCCTCGCGGACCAGGGCCGAGGAGACGTCGAGCAGCCGGCGGCTGATGTGGACTATCTCGTCGCCGTCGGTGCCGAGATAGCCGAGGTCCATCGCGGCGGCCAGGTTCTCGGGGGTGACCTCTCCCTCGAAGCGGGCGGCGAGTTCCTCGGGGGTGAGGCGGACCGGCTCCTCCTCGGTGGGGGCGCCGGCGCCGACGCCGAGCAGGTCGGCGACGTCGCGGCCGTGGTCGAACGCCTCGGCCAGCTCCGCGATGCCGTTCAGGGTGTGGCCGCGTTCGAGCAGCGCGGCGATCGTGCGCAGCCGGGCCAGGTGGTGCTCGTCGTACCAGGCGATGCGGCCCTCGCGCCTGGGTGGCGGGAGCAGCTTGCGTTCGCGGTAGAAGCGCAGGGTGCGCACCGTGATGCCGGCCAGCCGGGCCAGCTCCTCCATGCGGTACTCAGGCTTCTCGGTCACGTCCGCACCCTACGGTGTACCGCCGGTAACTTTCCTTGTGTCGACCCCTACCCAGCAGTACGCCGCTCCTCTACCCTCCCGATTGTGCCAGTGTTCACTGGCGGGGTCGTGGAGTCGCGTAACGGCATGAAAGGGCGTCGGTATGGCCGAGCACGAACATGTACGGGTGGCGGTGGTCGGGTCGGGGTTCGGCGGGCTCGGGGCCGCCGTGCGGCTGCGCCGCGAGGGGATCACCGACTTCGTCGTCCTGGAACGCGCCGGCAGCGTCGGCGGCACCTGGCGGGACAACAGCTACCCGGGGTGCGCCTGCGACGTGCCGTCCCATCTCTACTCGTTCTCCTTCGCGCCCAACCCCGAGTGGCCGCGCACCTTCTCCGGGCAGGAGCACATCCGCGCCTATCTGGAGCGCGTCACGGACGTGTTCGGGCTGCGCCCGCACCTCCGCTTCGACTCGGAGGTGAAGCGGATGGCCTGGGACGGCGACGAGTTGCGGTGGGTGATCGAGACCGCCTCCGGCACCCTCACCGCCGACCTCGTCGTCTCCGCCACCGGGCCGCTGTCCGACCCGAAGGTCCCCGACATCCCCGGCCTCGACACCTTCCCCGGCACGGTGTTCCACACCGCCCGCTGGGACCACGACGCCGACCTGCGCGGCAAGCGGGTCGCCATGGTCGGCACGGGAGCGTCCGCCATCCAGATCGTGCCCGCCATCCAGCCCGAGGTCGGCCGGCTCACCCTCTTCCAGCGCACCCCGCCCTGGGTGATGCCCCGCATGGACCGCGCGATCAGCTCAGCCGAACGCGGGCTGCACCGCGCCCTGCCGGTGACGGCCCGGCTCCGCCGCGGACTGCTGTGGGGCATCCGGGAGTTGCAGGTCCAGGCCTTCACCAAGCGGCCGGGGGAGCTGGGCCTCGTGGAGCGGCTGGCACGGCAGAACATGGCCCGCGCCATCAAGGACCCGGCTCTGCGCGCCAGGCTCACCCCCGACTACCGCATCGGCTGCAAGCGGATCCTGCTGTCCAGCGAGTACTACCCGGCCCTCGCCCGGCCGAATGTGGACGTCGTCGCGAGCGGGCTGAGCGAGATCCGCGGCTCGACGGTCGTCGCGGCCGACGGCACCGAGGCCGAGGTCGACGCGATCATCTTCGGTACCGGCTTCCACGTCACGGACATGCCGATCGCCGACCGGGTCGTCGGCGCGGACGGGCGCACGCTCGCCGAGGCATGGAAGGGCGGCATGGAGGCCCTGCGCGGCGCCTCGGCCGCCGGGTTCCCGAACTGGATGACGATCATCGGGCCCAACACCGGCCTGGGCAACTCGTCCATGATCCTGATGATCGAGTCCCAGCTGAACTACCTCGCCGACTACGTACGGCAGTTGCAGGTGCTCGGCGGGCGCGTGGCCCTCGACGCCCGCCCCGAGGCCGTCGGCGCCTGGAACCGAGCAGTGCAGGAGCGGATGAAGCGCACGGTGTGGAACACCGGCGGCTGCAGCAGTTGGTACCTGGACGCGGCCGGCCGCAACACGACCATCTGGCCTGGGACGACCGGCGAGTTCCGGCGCGCGACCCGGCGCGTGGACCTGGGGGAGTACGAGGTGCTGCGCCCGCCTGCCGGGGGCTCCGAGGGCAAGGTCACCGACGAGCCCGCGCGGGAGGCCCTCGCATGAGCCGCCTCCCGCACGTCGCCTCCGGCCCCTACGCGCCGCCCGTCCCCGCCCGCGAACTGACCGTGACCTCCGCCGACGGCGCGTTGCTGCACGTCGAGGTGCACGGGCCCGACCGCGCGCCGGCCGTCGTCCTCGTCCACGGCTGGACCTGCTCCACCGCGTTCTGGGCCGCGCAGATCCGCGCCCTCGCCGCCGACCACCGGGTCATCGCCTACGACCAGCGCGGTCACGGCCGCAGCCCGGCGAGCCGTCTGTGCAGCACGGAGGCGCTCGCCGACGACCTGGAAGCCGTACTCGCCGCGACGCTCGCCCCCGGGGAGCGGGCGGTGATCGCCGGGCACTCCATGGGCGGGATGACGGTGCTGGCGGCGGCCGGGCGGGCGGGCTTCAGAGCGCACGCGGCCGCCGTCCTGCTGTGCAGCACGGGCAGTTCGCGGCTGGTCGCCGAATCGACCGTCCTGCCGATGCGCGCGGGACGGCTGCGGACCTGGCTGACCGGGCACGTCCTCGGCTCCCGCGCACCGCTCGGTCCGGTCACGCCCCCGGCGCGCAGGCTCCTCAAGTACGCCACCATGGGCGCGGGTTCGGCCCCGCACATGGTGGAGGCGTGCGCCCGGATCGTGCACGCCTGCCCGCGCGGCGTACGCCACTCCTGGTCGCGGGTGCTCGCCGAGCTCGCTCTCGACCACGGTGCCGGGCAGTTGCGGGTGCCCACCGAGGTCGTCGTCGGGACGGAGGACCGGCTCACGCCGCCGGTGCACTCCCGCGCGCTGGTCGCCGCGCTGCCGCGGTGCGTCGGACTCACCGAGCTGCCCGGGCTCGGCCACATGACACCGGTGGAGGCTCCCGAGCTGGTCACCGGCAGGATTCGCGAACTCGTCACCACGTACGCGCCGGAGGAACCGGTCAGGGAGGGCGCATGAGCAGGGTCGGTCTGGAGGGACAGGTCGCGGTCGTCACCGGGGCCGCGCGGGGTGTGGGGGAGCTGCTCGCCCGCAAGCTGTCGGCGCGTGGCGCCAAGGTGGCGCTGGTCGGCCTGGAGCCGGACGCGCTGAAGCAGGTCTCCGAGCGGCTGCACGGCGAGAGCGGGCACTGGTACGCCGACGTCACCGACCACGAGGCCATGGCGAAGGTCGCCGAGGAGGTCAAGGAGCGGTTCGGCAAGGTCGACATCGTCGTCGCCAACGCGGGCGTCGCGAGCGGCGGGCCCTTCGCCGACTCCGATCCGGGGGCCTGGCGGCGGGTCATCGAGGTCAATCTGATCGGGTCCGCGGTCACCGCCCGCGCCTTCCTGCCGGTGCTCACCGAGAGCCGCGGCTATCTGCTCCAGGTCGCGTCGCTCGCCGCGATCACGCCGGCGCCGATGATGACCGCGTACTGCGCGTCCAAGTCGGGCGTGGAGGCGTACGCGCACTGTCTGCGCGCCGAGGTCGGCCACCAGGGCGTGAAGGTGGGCGTCGCGTATCTGTCCTGGACCGACACCGACATGGTGCGCGGGGCCGATCAGGACGACGTCATGCGGGAGTTGAGGCAGCGGCTTCCGTGGCCGTCGAACAAGACCTATCCGCTGGGGCCGGCCGTGGACCGGATCGTGGCAGGCATCGAGCGGCGCTCCGGCCACGTGTACGGACAGTGGTGGCTGCGCGGGATGCAGGGCGTGCGGGGGTACTTGCCGGTGCTCGTCGGGGCCGTGGGGCAGCGCGAGATGAGGCGGTTCGCGCCGCGGCTGCGAGGGATGCGCACGGGGCTTGTCGGCGCGGGTGGCGCGGCCGACGAACAGGCGCGTGCTACGCAGCGTAGTTGATCGAAATGCGTGGCGTGTCCGGGCGTGCAAATCTGGTCGAGCCTCATCCCTTACCCACAACGGGAGTGAAATCTCATGGGCATGAAGGACCAGTTCCAGGACAAGGCCGAGCGGATGCGTCAGCAGGCCAAGGAGCGCGCCGGGCAGCAGCGGGACGAGACGCGTGAGCGTCCCTCCGAGCCGATGCGTGAGCGCGGCCGCCGCGAGCAGGAGCCCGAGCGGGACCGCGAGCGGCAGGAGGCCGAGGACCGCTTCGCTCAGGACTACGACGCCTAAGTGCGCGTGCGGCTTCACCCACTGACGCAGGGCGCCCTCTCTTCGGGAGGGCGCCCTGTGTCGGTCTCACATCACGGCCGGGGCGGGAGCTTCGGTCTCGCTCTGTCCGGGACGTGGCTGTAGTCGGGCGGGGTCGCCGGCGGCTCCGTCGTCAGCAGGTGCACGGCGAACCGGACCGCGTCGTCGAGCTGGGCGTAGCGGCCCTCCGCCCAGTCGAGAGGGGTGCGCAGGGCCTCCACGTCGGGTGTGACGCCGTGGTTCTCGACGGACCAGCCGTAGGCGTCGAACCAGGCCGCGTTCATCGGCACCGTGATGATCGTGCCGTCGCCCAGCCGGTGCCGGCCGGTCATGCCGACGACGCCGCCCCAGGTGCGCTGGCCCACCACGGGTCCCAGCTCCAGGAGTTTGAAGGCGGCCGTGATCATGTCGCCGTCGGAGGACGTCGCCTCGTCCGCCAGCGCCACCACCGGCCCGCGCGGCGCGTTCGAGGCGTACGACACCGGCTGGGCGTTGCGTGTGAGGTCCCAGCCGAGGATCGTGCGGGTCAGCTTCTCGACGACCAGCTCGCTGATGTGCCCGCCCGCGTTGCCGCGCACGTCCACGATCAGCGCGGGCCGGGACACCTCCATGCGCAGGTCGCGGTTGAACTGGGCCCAGCCGGATCCGCCCATGTCGGGGATGTGTAGATAGCCGCTGCGTCCGCCGCTCAACTCCCGCACGACCGCCCGGCGTTTGGCCACCCAGTGCTGGTAGCGCAGCGGACGCTCGTCGAGAAGCGGCACGACCGCGACCCGCCGGGAGCGGCCCTCGCCCTCGGCGGGCGTGAACGTGAGCTCCACCGTCGTGCCGCCCGCGCCCGCGAGGAGCGGGTACGGGCCGGTCAGCGGGTCGACCGGACGGCCGTCCACGTGGGTGAGGACCGCGCCCTCGCGGATGCCGGAACCGGCCAGCGGGGAGCGGGCCTTGGAGTCGGACGAGTCGCCCGGGAGGATCCGCGCGACGCTCCAGCCGCCGTCGCGCTGGACGAGGTCGGCACCGAGCAGGCCCTGCCGGCGCTGGTAGTGGGGCGGGCCCTCGTTGCGGCGGGCGGCGGTGACGTAGGCGTGGGAGGTGCCCAGCTCGCCGAGGAGTTCGCGCAGCAGGTCGGCGAACTCGTCCGGGGAGGCGACCCGTTCCACCAGCGGCCGGTACTGGTCCAGTACCGCGTCCCAGTCGATCCCGCACATGCCCGGCTCCCAGAAGTAGGCCCGGATCAGCCGGCCCGCCTCCTCGTACGACTGGCGCCACTCGGCGCCCGGGTCGACCTCGTGCAGGATGCGGCGCAGGTCGATCCAGGTCGTGGTGTCGCTGTCGCCGGGCTCGGTGGACGGCACCGCGCGCAGGTCGCCCTCGTCGACGACGACGAGGCGGCTGCCGTCGCCGCTGACGGCGAACCAGTCCAGATGCTCGACGAGTTCGGACTTCTTCGCCTTGACGATGGTGAAGTGCTCCAGGGTGGGGCGCCCGCTGGTGTCGTCCGGGTTGACGAACGTCTCGCCGAGCGCGCCCGAGATCGGCCAGCGCAGCCAGACCAGCCCGCCGCCCGCCACCGGGCACAGCCCCGAGTACTTGGAGGCGGCGACCGGGAAGGGCGTCACCCGGCTCTCCAGGCCCTCGACCTCGACCGTCACCGCCGCGCCCTCCGCGCCCTCGGCGCCGGCCTCGTCCTCGACGGGGTCCATCCCCCCGGCGGCCGGGCGCCCGTCGGGGTTCAGCGCGAAGGGGGAGGGGGTGGCCGAGGTCAGCGGGACGAGGTACGGGCGGCAGCCCAGGGGGAAGGAGAGGTCGCCGGTGTGGACGTCGTACACCGGGTCGAAACCGCGCCAGGAGAGGAAGGCGAGATAGCGGCCGTCCCGGGTGAAGACCGGGTTCTCGTCCTCGAAGCGGCCGTTGGTGAGGTCGACGACGAAACGGTCCTTGATCCGGGCCAGTTTGATCTGGCGCAGCGACCGGCCGATGCCCGGATGCGACCACGTGAGCCACGAGCCGTCCGGCGAGAAGGCGAGGTCCCGCACCGGGCCGTTGACCGACCGGATCAGCTCGGTGACCGCGCCTCCCCCGGACTCCGTCCGGGAGGTGCCCCCAGACTCCTCCGTCGCGTCGAGCAGCAGCAGCCGTCCGTCGTGCGCGGCGAGGGCCAGCCGTTCGCCGTCCGGGTCGGAGACCATCTCCAGCACCCGGCCCAGTTCCCCCTGGGCCAGCCGTCGCGGCGCGCGGTCGCCAGTGGCGCGCGGCAGTTGGGCGATCTCGATCGCGTCCTCGCCCTCCGCGTCCGTGACATAGGCGACCTGGCCGCCCGAACCGAGCATCTCCGGCAAGCGCACCCGTACGCCCGGGGTGTCGGTGAGCGTGCGGGCGGGGCCGTCGCGATGGGTGAGCCAGTACAGGCTGCCGCGCACGACGACGGCGCTCGCGCGCCCGGTCTCGTCGACCGAGATGCCGTCCACGTGGTGCGCGGCGGGCACCTGGTAGGGACGGCGGCCCGCGCGCGGCCCGCTCAGGCGCACATCGAGCCGGCGGGGCACCGAGCCGGCGGCGAGGTCGTCGACGAGCCACAGGTCCCCGGCGCACTGGTACACCACACGCGTGCCGTCGCTCGCGGCGTGCCGGGCGTAGAAGGCGTCGTGGTCGGTGTGCCGGCGCAGGTCGGAGCCGTCGTACGCGCAGGAGTAGAGGTTGCCGACGCCCTCGTGGTCGGAGAGGAAGGCGACCCGGCCGCCGACGAGCAGGGGGGAGTGCAGATGGCCTTCCAGGTCGGCGAGCAGTCGGGTGCCGTGCAGCCAGAGGCGGCCCATGGCGCCGCCGCGGTAGCGCTTCCAGGAGGCCGGTTCGTGGGGCGGGGTGCCGGTGAGCAGAAGGGTGCGGCGCTCGCCGTCGATGTCGGCGACCTGCAGGTCGGTGACCGGGCCCCAGGGCAGTTTGCGGCCCGGGCAGCCGTCGGTGGAGACCTTGTAGGCCCAGGTGAAGTGGGAGAACGGCTCCCCGTGCGAGGCGACGGCGAGGATGTCGCCGTCCGGGGTCCAGCCGCACACCTGGGTGTCCGGGCTGCCCCAGTAGCTGAGCCGCCGGCTGCCCCCGCCCTCGGTCGGCACCAGGTACAGCTCCGGCACGAGGCTGCGCCAGCTCGTGTAGGCGATCAGGCCGCCGTCCGGGGAGAAGCGCGGGTGGCCCGTCTTGGTGCGGTCGACGGTGAGCCGCCAGGCACGGCCCGGTCCGTCGAGCGGGGCGAGCCAGAGGTCGTCCTCCGCTACGAAGCACAGCAGGTCACCGCTGAGGTGGGGCAGACGCAAATAGGTCACCTATCCATGCTTCGCTCCGGGGACTGACCGGGGCAAGTCGTACAAAACGGCAGCTCGGGCGTGCGGTGTGCGCCGCGTGACCCGGGACACGTACGAAACAGTTTCGTTTCTCAAGGGGCTGCGCTACATTCGTCCTGTACGGGACGGTGTCGTACGGACACCGCCGTGGGCAGGAGGGGTGAGTCGCGTGGCCGAGGCCGCAACGGCGCGTCGCAGCCGCATCACACCCGAGCGCGAGGCCGAGCTGTACGGGGCCGTGCTCGACCTGCTCCGGGAAGTCGGCTACGACACGCTCACCATGGACGCCGTGGCCGCCCGTACGAAGTCCAGCAAGGCGACGCTCTACCGCCAGTGGGGCGGCAAGGCCGAGCTGGTGGCCAAGGCGATCCGGCACAGCAAACCTGGCAGCATCGCCGACGTCGACACCGGCAGCCTGCGGGGCGACTTCCACGCCCTGATGGCGCACGAGGACGACTGCACCATGGAGCAGAACGCCGCGCTGATGCGGGGTCTGGCCATGGCCGCGCACACCAACCCGGACCTGCTGAAGGCGTTCAGGGAACTGCTCGTGGAGCCCGAGACGCAGGAGTTCCACGGGATGGTCCGGCGGGCGATCGACCGGGGCGAGGTCCGGGCGGACAACCCGGCGCTCGACTACGTCGTGCACATGATGCTCGGCGCCTTCGCCACCCGTGCGCTGATCGACGACCTGCCGCCGACGAGGGAGTTCCTCACCTCGTACATCGATGCCGTGGTCCTCCCCGCCCTCGGCGTTCCCACCTCCTGAGCACCCCCTCGGTCCTTACCACCACCCCTTTCGGCACCACCACCTGTACCTGACGCGCCCGCTCACGTCGTCGGGACGATCACCCCTGCCTCCCCGCCGGGGAATCACCCTTGCCTCCCCGCCGGGTGATCACCCCTTCCTCCCCGCCGGGTGATCACCCCTGCCCTCATACACCCACGACCTGACCGGGAGTTCGCCCTCGTGGCCACGTTCCTCTACAAACTCGGCCGGCTCGCCTTCCGGCGACGGCATTTCGTCGCCCTGATCTGGGTGGCGCTGCTGACCCTCGCCGGTGTCGGCGCGGCCGGCGCCCCCGCGCCCGGCGCCACGTCCTTCTCGGTCCCCGGCACCGAGGCCCAGAAGGCCTTCGACCTGCTGGAGAAGCGCTTCCCCGGGATGAGCGCCGACGGAGCGACCGCGCGGGTCGTCTTCAAGGCGCCGGCCGGAGAGAAGATGACCGCCGCCGGCAACAAGGCGACCGTCAAGGAGACCGTCCGGGAACTGTCCGACGGCTCCGAGGTCGCCGCCGTCGCCGACCCGTACGCCGCGAAGGCCGTCAGCCGGGACGGCACGGTCGCGTACGCGCAGGTCACCTACAAGGTCTCCGGCATGGAGCTGGCGGACTCGTCCCGCGAGGCGCTCCAGGAGGCCGCGCAGGACGCGCGGGACGCCGGGCTGACCGTGGAGGTCGGTGGTGACGCGCTCCAGACGACCCCCGAGACCGGGTCCACGGAGATCATCGGCATCGCGATCGCGGCGGTCGTCCTCGTCATCACCTTCGGCTCGCTGCTCGCGGCCGGGCTGCCGCTGCTGACGGCGATCATCGGCGTCGGCATCGGCGTCACGACGATCGCCGCGCTGGCGAGCACGCTGGACCTGGGCTCGACGACGTCGACGCTGGCCACCATGATCGGCCTCGCGGTCGGCATCGACTACGCGCTGTTCATCGTCTCCCGCTACCGCGCGGAACTGGCCGAGGGCCGGGAGCGCGAGGAGGCCGCCGGGCGGGCGGTCGGAACGGCGGGATCCGCGGTGGTCTTCGCGGGCCTCACCGTCGTGATCGCGCTGGTCGGCCTCGCCGTGGTCGACATCCCGATGCTGACGAAGATGGGCGTCGCGGCGGCGGGCACGGTGGCCGTCGCCGTACTGATCGCGCTGACGATGATCCCGGCGCTGCTCGGGTACGCGGGCCGCAAGGTGCGTCCGGCGGGCGAGAAGAGCAAGCTGCTGGGCGGCGGACGCGCCTCCGCGGCACGCAAGCAGGGCCGCCCCAACATGGGTACGCGCTGGGCGAGTTTCGTCGTACGGCGCCCGGTCGCCGTCCTGCTGCTGGGTGTGCTCGGCCTCGGTGCCGCGGCCGTGCCCGCGACCTCGCTCGAACTGGGTCTGCCCGACGACGGCTCGCAGCCGACGTCCACGACGCAGCGCCGCGCCTACGACCTGCTCTCGGACGGCTTCGGTCCCGGCTTCAACGGCCCGCTGATGATCGTGGTCGACGCGAAGTCGAGCGACGACGCCCAGGCCGCGTTCGGTGAGGTCGCCGACGAGATCGAGGGCCTGGAGAACGTCGTCACGGTGACCCCGCCGGCGCCCAACGAGGCCGGTGACACGGCGACGATCACCGTGGTCCCCGACTCCAAGCCGTCGTCGGTGACGACCGAGGAACTGGTGCGCTCCATCCGCGACGCGGGCACCGGGATCACGGCGGACACCGGCGCGGAGGTGCTGGTCACCGGCGCGACGGCGATGAACATCGACGTCTCCCAGAAGCTGAACGACGCGCTGGTGCCGTATCTGATCCTGGTGGTCGGCCTGGCGTTCCTGCTCCTGATCGTGGTCTTCCGCTCGATCCTGGTCCCGCTGAAGGCGGCGCTCGGCTTCCTGCTGAGCGTGATGGCGGCGCTCGGTGCCGTGGTGGCGGTCTTCCAGTGGGGCTGGTTCGCCGGACTGATGGGCGTCGAGGAGACCGGTCCGGTCATGTCGATGATGCCGATCTTCATGGTCGGCGTGGTCTTCGGCCTGGCGATGGACTACGAGGTGTTCCTCGTGACGCGGATGCGGGAGGCGTACGTCCACGGGGAGAAGCCCGGCCAGGCGGTCGTGACCGGGTTCCGGCACGGCGCGCGGGTCGTCACCGCGGCGGCGGTGATCATGATGGCGGTCTTCGCGGGCTTCATCGGCTCCAGCGAGGCCATGATCAAGATGATCGGCTTCGGCCTGGCGATCGCGGTCTTCTTCGACGCCTTCGTCGTCCGCATGGCGATCGTCCCGGCGGTCCTGGCACTGCTCGGCAAGAAGGCCTGGTGGCTCCCGAAGTGGCTGGACCGAGCCCTGCCCGACGTCGACGTCGAGGGCGAGGGCCTGCGCACGCGGACGGCCCGCACCGACGAGGACCGCGAACCGGTCCACGCCTGATGCCCACGTGAGAACAGGCCGGTGAGGTCCCCACCCGCAGGGGGGTTGTCCTCACCGGCCTGTTCACGCCTGGTGCGGAGCCCCGGAGCCGTCGTCGGCGAACACCTCGTCGGCGGAGGCGGCGGTGATGGCGCGGTCGAACCAGCGGGTGAGGGTGTCCAGGTCGGTGCACGTCGTGATGCGTTCACGGTCGGCATCGGAGACCGGGATGCCACGGCGGTCAAGGATCCGCAAGGTGTCCTCGGCGCGGCTGTCGGCCCGGCCCTCGGCTTGGCCCTCGGCCCGGATCTCCTGGGAGAGGGGAGAGGTGAAGAACGAGGTGTCGACGGTCACGAGGTCCCTCCAGAGTTCGGCGGCCGGGTTCTTCTCACCCAGACCCTGTGCGGTGAGTTCCGTGTAGATCGCTGCGTTTTCAGGATCGCGGGTTTCCAAGCCCCTCAGGGCTGCCGCCAGTGCCTTCAGTATCGCATCGGTGTCGGCATCGCGGCTGTGCACAATGGCGGACAGCACGGCCATCGGAACGTCCCGGGCGGCTTCCTCCGGGTCGTCGATGACGGGCACCTCTTCGGGCCCCAGGACGAAGGGCTGCAACATGAGGGTGGGCCACTGGGGCGGACCGATGTGCATCGGACGGGAAGCCCATGTCGCGGTCTTCCGGTCGCGGGTGACGACGAGGAGCAAGGGAGGCAACTTGTACTTGGCGTACAGGTGGGCCATGTAGTAGGCCCAGCTGGCGGGCTTGTCCAGGTCCACGCGCTCCTGTGCTTCGACGGCGAGGATGAAGTCGCCGCTCGCCGTCTCCATTCTGAGCAGCGTGTCCACGCGTCGCTCCAAGGGGCGGGTCTCTGTCAGGTCGGTCGGTAAGGGATGAGCAACGGGGGTGTCGCCGAAGCGATAGCCGGATGCCTGCGCGGAGCGGGCGAAGAGTGCCGGCTCCTGCTGGAAGATCCGGTGCATTGCTTCGTGTGGGGAACTGACCATGGGGTGAAGTGCGCCTTTCGTGGCGGGAACGGCCGCGAGCATATGACGGCGAACTAGTCCTAAGTGCGGTCGAGTTGGCGTGATTCACGCCTGTGGGTGACGGATACGTGGGTTGTGGAGTGGCGGGAGAAGATGTGAGGTGACCCGGTCGCGTGCGGGATACGCCGGCCGTGGTCACGGCGGCGCACCCGGGTCAGTAGCACGACGGGAGCGGCGGGAACGCGACAATCCGGGCACTGCGGGAGCACCCTGGAAGCAGCGGCAACGGCAGATCCTGGAGACAGGTGGCCCGGAGGTGATCGTCATGATGCACACCATCGTGGGATGGCATGTCGAGCTGGAGTTCGAGGAGGAGGAAGCCCATACGAGGGCGGCGGCGCTGGTGCGGCTGCCCGACGGGACCGAGATGCGGGCCCATGGGCACGCCGCCCGGCACCACACCGACTCCCCACAGCCGCGGGTGGGCGAGGAGATCGCCGGGGCGAGGGCGTTGAACGAACTGGCCATGCGCCTGCTGACCAAGGCGCACGAAGAGATCGACACGGCGTCGGGACGCACGTCGCACCCGATCCACGTCTGATCCCCGTCCCGCACGACGTCCCGCACGACCCGACCGCCGGGCGCGTGGCGGCATCCGGAGCGGGTTGACTTCCGCGAAGGAGGGCTGTCACGCTCTTGGCGGCGGTTGATGTGTGCCCCGAGCGCCCCCTAGGCGGGCCGGGACTTCCCGTCGGCTGACCCTTCCCTATTCCTTGTGCACCGCCGTGCACCGCCCCCATGCCGTAGACACCGCGCGGCAGGCCCCCCGGCCTGCCGCGCGGTGTCTTTTTCATGCCGTGCGAAGGAGAGATCCGTGACCGTCCCCACCCACCGACCCCAGGAGACGGTGCCCGCCCGCTCCCGGCGGGCACCGTCGCTCGCCGGACTGCCGTCACTGACGGGGCTCCGGTTCTACGCGGCGATGGCCGTGTTCCTGTACCACGTCACCAGCCCTCAGCTCAGCCCGTTCAGCGGGCGGACCGGGCATGACGCCGCCCGGCTGTTCGGGATCGCGGGCGGGCTCGGGGTGTCGTTCTTCTTCCTGCTCAGCGGCTTCATCCTGACCTGGTCCGCCCGCCCCGCCGACACCACCGGCCGGTTCCTGCGTCGCCGCCTGGTCAAGCTCTACCCCAACCACCTCGTCACCTTCGCGGTCTCGCTGCTGGTCTTCGCCGGCGCGACCACCACCGCGTGGCAGCAGTGGCTGCCCAACCTGCTGCTGTTGCAGACCTGGTCCTGGGACCCCGCGGTGTCCTTCAGCGTCAACGCCCCGAGCTGGTCGCTGGGGTGCGAACTGCTCTTCTACCTGTGCTTCCCGCTGCTGCACCGCGCGGTGAAGGCGATCTCCCCGGCCCGGCTGTGGGGCTGGACGGCCGGTCTCGTGGCCGCCGTGTTCGCCGTACCGGCCTTCGCCTACGCCGTGCTGCCCGGCGAGGTCCGGGTCCCCGGCTGGCAGGTCAGCGAGGTGCAGAACTGGTTCGTGTACCAGCTGCCGCCGGTGCGGATGCTGGAGTTCGTGCTCGGCATGCTGCTCGCCCGGCTGGTGCTGACCGACCGCTGGGTGGGCGTGCGGTTGTGGCAGGCGCTGCTGCTGTGTGTCGCCGCCTACGCCGTGGCGCTCGAGGTGCCCTATCTGTACGCCCTTTCCGCGGTGTGGGTGATCCCGCTCGGCCTCCTCATCCCGGCCGCCGCGGTCGCCGACGTGCGCGGACGGCGCTCACCGTTCCGGGGGAGGGTGTCGACGTGGCTCGGTGAGGTGTCGTTCGCGTTCTACCTGCTGCAGGCAGCCGTGCTGATCGGCGGCACCAAGTACTTCGCCGGGCACGCTCCTTACAGCTTTGCCGAGGCGGTCGGGCTGTGCCTGCTGGCCTGGGCGGTCACCACCGTCCTCGCGTATCTGCTGTACGCGCTGGTCGAGCGGCCGGCGATGAGGCACCTCGGCAGGCCGCGCCGGATGCGGGTGGTGCCGGGCCCGCAGGAGCGGACGCCCAGCCTCCGTTGACATCGGACGCGTGCACATGTCACGCTTCCCCGCGGAGCCCCTTTGCCCTGATACGGCATGACACAGGCGATATCCACCGGTGATCTCCGGTCGTGGATGTCGCCTTTTTCGTTTGCCCCTCGTCGGCCGGCCGGTCGGCCGTGCCCGGGCGGCGCCGGGCGGGCGCCGGGGAGGCTCCCACCCCGCACGAGAACCGACCTCTCACCAAGGATGTGTGGACACATGCCCGAGAACATGACCCCCGACCAGATTCCGCACGCCGCCCGGATCATGGACCACTTCCTCGGAGGCTCCGAGAACCTCCCGGTGGACCGCGCCGCGGCCGACGGCATCGTGAAGCTGCTGCCCGGCGGCCCGCTGGGGGCGCGTGCCAACCGGCGCTTCCTGAACCGGGCGGTGCGCACCGCCACCCGGCGCGGCATCGGCCAGTTCCTGGACATCGGCAGCGGCATCCCGGCCGCCGCAGCCACGCACGAGGTCGCGCCCGAGGCCAAGGTCGTCTACGTCGACAACGACCCGGTCGTCGGTGACATCGCCCGCCGCATCCTGGGGCGGACCTCGGACGGCCGGACCGCCTACGTCGACGCGGACTTCCGCGACCCGCAGGCCGTGCTGTCGGCCCCCGCGGTCAAGGAACTGCTCGATCTCTCCCGGCCGGTGGCCGTGCTGTTCGGCGCGCTGCTGCACTTCGTCGTCGACTCCGAGGACCCCTACGGCACCGTCGAGCGCTACAAGGAGGCGCTGGCCCCCGGCAGCCTCGTCGTCCTCACCCACTCCAGCCCCGACTACGTCTCCGCGCCGGTGCGGGCCGCGGTCGACGAGTTGTACACGAACCTGCGCGTCGACCTCGCCTCGCGCTCCCGCTCGGAGATCACGCGGTTCGTGGCCACCGAGGGCTGGACCGTGCTGGAACCCGGAGTGGTGTCCGTCAACGAGTGGGAGACGGACGAGGAGCGGGCCGACGACGCGGACTACCGGACCAACCGTGAGGACACGGCCGGCTTCGCCGCCGTCGCAGTGAAGGACTGACGTGTCCCGGTGGGGCCGGCCCGACCCCCGCGGGCCGGCTCCACCGTGCGGAGCGGGTCGGAAAGTGTGAGGGTTTGGAATCTTTTTGTTTATCTGACACGGGGCTTGCGTTCCCCTGCCGTGCCGAGGCGTATGAAGGACCCATGCAGGAGGTGTGACGGGTTGCTTCGAGGAGCGGTCGGATGGCAGGCAAACAGAAACGCTCCGAGCGGACCGTCGAACGACTGGTGGCCGCCGCCGCCGAGCAGTTCGCGCGGCACGGCTACGTACGGGCCACTCTCGCCGACATCAGCCACCACGCCGGGGTGACCAAGGGCGCGCTGTTCTTCCACTTCTCCACCAAGGACGAGGTCGCCATGGCCGTCCAGGAACGCGGCCGGGAGGTCATGGAGTGCGCGGTGCTCCAACTGGAGGCGACCGGCGGGACATACCTCCAGCGCGTGGTCGATCTGACGTACCGGCTGGGACGGTTGCTGCGCGAGGACGTGTTCGTGCGCGCGTCGGTGCGGATCGCGCGCGAGCGGGAGCCGGGGGACGTCGGCGGTATCGCCGTCGGCCGCGCGCTGCCCGCCGACGACGGCTCCCCGGACTTCTACGGGCAGTGGCTGGGGCGGCTGGGAGGTCTGCTGGACGAGGCCCGTCGAGCCGGCGAACTCGGCCACTCCGTAGCGGAGTCGTCCGCGCGGACGCCGCTGGCCGCGGCCGTGTCCGGACTGGAGACGCTGACCTGGCTGGGCGTACCGGCGGACGAGTGCGAGACGTGGCTCGCGGATCTGTGGGAGCTGACCCTGCCCGCGCTGGCGTCGGAGGACGGACTGCGGGCGGTACGGACCACGGCCCCGTCCGTGCTGTGAGCAGCCGTAGTTGTCACCGCAGTTGTAGCCGCAGCCGTAGCCGCAGTGGCGGTCGTGGGCATGAGCCGGCGGCACGTCTCTCACTCCGTGCCGACCGTGTCCATGGGTGCGTACGCCCCTGATCAGCGCCTACCGGTCAGCCGGTCGGCTTCGGTGCCCGCTCCTGTCCGTGCTCCCGCCCCGCCCGGCGGTCGTCGTCCATCGGCGGCAGCCCCAGTTCGGCGCGGGCCTTGGGAGAGCCGGCGGACCGGAAGCCGGCGAGCCGCTCGGCCGGGACGACGCCCGGCAGCAGGTAGCGGAACATGTCGGTGACCCGATCGTGCAGATCCTCGCGGCCGGTGCGGACGTACGACGTGAGCTGGAGGCCGGTGAACGAGCCGCACACGAACGTCGCCAGGTCGGTCACGTTGATCTCCGGGAAGAGGTCGCCGCGGCCCTGCGCGGGTGCCAGGCAGTCCCGCACGATGTTGATCCACGAGTTGTACGGCGTGGGGTCGGGGTCGACGAACGAGCCGAACTCCACCACGAGCCGGATGCCGGCGCGCAGCCGGACGTCGGAGCGCAGTCCGTGCGCGAGCCGGTGTCCCATGTCGATCACCGTCTGCACGCCCGGCATCAGCTCCCCGGCGATCAGGTCGGTGGAGTGGAACTGCTCGTCCACCAGCGCGCGGGCGAGGGCTTCCTTGGAGGCGAAGTGAAAGTAGAGGGCACCCTTGGTGACGCCCGCCTCCTGTGCGACGTCGCTCAGGCTCGTACCGCCGAAGCCGGTCGCGTCGAAGGCTGTCGCGGCTCCGTCGAGGATCGCCTGCCGGGTGATCTCGGCCCGTTCCTGCCTGACCCTGACCACGTGCCTACCTCCTGTCCGTCGACGGTCCGGTGAAGGGCGCCCACCCCCGCCGGACCCGCCGTGAGTCCCTTGGCAAAAGGGTGCCATGTCTCAAAGAAAAAAAACCAGTCAGCTAGTACGCTTATCGAGCGGCGTTGCCATGCACGACGGCGGCCCATGTAAGCCCTGTCCTGTTCCGTTCGCGGAAGGCCGCGTTCCTTTCGCGCCTCAGGAGGCACACGATGAGCGCACTTGTGCAAGCCGACCGACTGGAATTCTTAACCCTCGAAAACGGGGAGGTCGACCTCTTTGAGCGCACGGTGCCGCGGTGGCTCGTGCACCGCGCCGCGGTCTCGGAGGTCCTCATCACGGGAGTCCGGCCGCACAGACGGGACGTGTACCGCGTCGGTGCCCAATGGGCGCGCGGGCACAGCTACTACGGCCCGGTGGCGGGCCGCTGGCACGACCCCATGGTGCTAGGAGAATCGATACGCCAGGCCGGGCTGCTCCTCGCCCACCAGGCGCTCGGCATCCCGCAGGGGCACCGTTTCCTGACCAAGCACACCTCCTTCGAGATCACCGAGGAGGGGGCACGGCTGGCCGGGGCCCCGGCCAACGTGGTCCTCGAAGTGACGCTCAAGGACATCCGGTGCCGGCGGGAGCACGTCGTGTCGTTCGCCTGCGACGTGCTCGCGCACCGGGACGGCACGCTCGTCGGGCACGGGTACGCCGCGAGCGACTGCGTGGCCCCGGCGGTGTACCGCAGACTGCGCGGCGAGCGGGCGGAGGCACGTCCGGCGTGCACGCTCGTCGAGGCGGTACAGCCGGAACTCGTCGGCCGGAGCAGGGAGTTCGACGTCGTACTGGGCGTGCCGGGCGGGGAGGCCGGCAACGACCAGGGTGCGGTGCACCTGCTGCGCGTCGACCACACCCACCCGGTGCTGTTCGACCACCCGGTGGACCATGTGCCGGGCATGCTCGTCATGGAGGCCGCCCGGCAGGCGGCACTGGCCCGCCTCGGGCTGCCGCAGGGGCTGCTGGTCGGCTGCGACGCCTCGTTCCACCGGTATGTCGAACTGGACACGCCCTGCGTGGTCTCGGCGTCCGTGCCGACGGTGGACGAGCTGGGCCGCCGCAGTCTGACGGTGGAGTTCCACCAGGGCGGCACCGTGGCGGGCGTCTGCACGGTCACCGTCCTGGACGCGTCGGCCCAGCACGCGTAGGGCACGCGGAACGTCGGCGGGGGTTGCCGACGCGCGAACACAGGGGTGCGGGCGGGAGCGGGGGCTCCCGCCCGCACGTCTTTCCGGGATCGGCGTGGGGGTGTCCGAGGCGGTGCGGCAAGGGTGTGCCCGACGACTGGCTTTCCGGGAGGCGGGCGGGAGTCTGCGCTCGCCGGCGTCACGGGGCTTCCCGCGGGGATCGGGCCGGGCGGCCCGGTGCGCGCCGCGACCGTGAGGTTCCGAGGGCGAGGCCAGGGAGGCCGGTCGGGCGCCCGCCGGCCCGGGTCCGCGGTGGCCGGTCGGCTTGCGTGGGGGTGCCGTGGTGTGTCCGCCGGGCGGCGCTGAAGGGCCTGTGCGCCGACCGTTCGCCGGCGCTCGTGGGTGCCGGGTCCGGTCTGTGGTGGCCGGGCCGCGTGCGCGCCCCTTTCGTGACTGCGCGCCGGGCGGCGTGAAGCCCGCAGGCCGTCCGTGTGGGCCCCGGTCGCGGCCCGGCGGGTGCAGGCCCGCGGGCCGCCCGCCGCCCGCCGCCCCGGTCAGGGCATGGCGGGGCTCAGCCTCCCGCCCTCTCCGCCGTCCGGCGGGGCGGGGCCGACGGCTTCGGAGGGACCACCAGGCGGTATCCGATGCCGCGTACCGTCTCGATCCACTCGCGGTTGCCCAGCTTGCCGCGCAGGGAGCCGACGTGGACGTCGAGGGTGCGGGTGGAGCCGAACCAGTTCTCGTCCCAGACCTGGGCCATGATCTCCTGCCGCCGGTGCACCGTGCCCGGCTCCTCCATGAGCATCGCCAGCAGGTCGAACTCCCGGCGGGTGACCGGGATCTCCGCGCCGTCCAGCGCGACCGTGCGGGTGCGCAGGTCCAGTCCCAGCGGGCCGGCGCTCAGCGTGTCCTGGGCGGGCGGCAGGGCCTGAGCGGGCTCCTGCGCGGTCAGCGGTCCCCGGCGGTGGCCCTCGTGCCGGGGACAGGTGCCGGTGCGCCGGAACAGCGCCTGGATGCGGGCGCTCAACTCGTAGGAGCCGACGGGCTTGTACGCGAACGCGTCCGCACCCATGTGGAACGCCATCACCCGGTCCAGTTCCTCGGCCCGGTGGCTCATCGCGAGGATCGGCACGCAGGAGCGCTCCCGGATCCGCCGGCACACCTCGTGCCCGGCCAGGTCCGGCAGGCTGAGTTCGAGCAGGACGAGCGCCACGTCGTCCAGCAGGTCCAGCGCGTCGGCCCCGGTCGCGGCGCGCAGCGACAGGAACCCGTGGACCGTCAGGGCCTGCGCGAGCGATTCGGCCACGCCGTCATCGTCATCGACGATCAGAACGGTCCTCATCGGTGTCTCCCAGCGCCGTGGCCCGCCCGCCGCGGAGCCGTCCGCCGCGGGTCTGAAGGGTGGTCTAAAAAAACTGGTCGAACGGTATCTTCTGCTATGTTTATCAAATGGATCGGCCGGTCTTCAAGCCTCCCCGAGGGGTGCCGGTACCGGTCCGACAGCGGAACCGGTCCCTCCGGGGACGCCGCGGGGCGGAACGCCGGCCTCCGGCTTCTCCGGGCGATGTTTTCAGGCCGTCTCACACTGCCCTGACGGTCCGTTCACACAACTGCAGATGCTTGTCGAAACCCTGAACGGGCCTGCGTTGAAGCGGGTCTGGGCGCCCGCGAGCATGGAGGAAGTCTCAGGAGAACCCGAGATTCGGGGGGATTCGGATGCACGAGGTTCGGCAACTCGCCGACGACCACAGGAGCAGGGAGTGCGTGCCCCTGTGCGGTCGGATCTGCGCCAAGTGCGTGGGCCGGCTGCACCGGGAGCTGCGCGCGCTGCTCGAACTCTACGAAGAGAGCGACCAGGCCCTCACCCGGGCCACACCCCATCTGCGTGAGCGGGTCAGCGGGAGCCGGAGCACCGTGGGCATCGTGCTGGACGACGGCGCGGTGGCCCTGCGGGCCCACGTCGCCGACGTACTCGCCCAGTGGGCGCGGCTGGTGGTGGACGAGTCCCGGGATCGCGCGCCGCGGCCCCGGGAGCCCCGGGCGGACAGCCTGGTGCGGTTTCTGCAGCAGCAGTTGCCGTGGCTGGCGGACCACCCCGCAGTCGTCGACTTCGACGAGGAGGTCGCCGAACTGCTCACCGCCTTCGGCACGTTGTTCGGTCCCGGCCAGGTGCGCAGGTTCCCGCTCGGGTCCTGCCTGGAGCCGGGGTGCGACGGAGCGCTGCACGGGGTGATGTCCGCGGCCGGCGGCCGGGTGCCCAGCCATGTCACCTGCGACGCCGGGCACGCCCTGCCGCCGCACCAGTGGATGCGGGTGGCCGACCGGCTGAAGGGTGAGGCCGCGTGACGGAGGAGGAGCGGCGGAGGCGACGGAGGGTCCCGACGGAACTGGCGGCACTCGCCATGGGGGTGTCCGAAGCCACCATCCGCAAGTGGGCGAGCCGCCGGAAGATCACCCGGTACGGCGGCCCGCAGCGGGCGGAGTACGACCTGGACGAACTGTTCCGGCTGTCCCGTCGCGACGATTCCCAGTGATTTCCCGATCCTCGGCAATGGCGCCGGGGAAGAGTTCCTCAGCGATTATCCGCCCACCGTCGTGACGGCGTCGTCAGGACCTTTCTGAAGAAAAGCGTGGATCCGTGCGGAGATCCCGTCGAGCAGCCTCCGCGGCCGACCTCCAGGCCGTGGGGGCTGCTTCTTTTCCGTTCACCGGCGATTCATCAAGTGGTCTTTACAGAACAAGAGTTGACGGAGCTCGGGCCAAGGTGTCACACTTTTTCCGGCGCCTTCATGCCCTGACTCGAAATCCGTATCCACGTCGGTGTTCCCGACCTGGATGCGGATTTTTTGTTTCCCCGACGTTTCCCCGACTAGAGGAAGTGTGGTCGATGCCTGTTTCTCCCTGGACGCCCGTCGGTCGCTGGACGGGTACGGTCACGCACGACGGCGAGGTGGACGACTACACGGTCACCTTCGTGCCGGACGGTTCGCTCTCGGTCACGACGAAGAAGAGCACCGGCACCGGCTCGTGGACCGTGACCGGCGACTCCGGACTGGAGTTCTCCCTGCGCGAGGACTTCAACCTCGACGTCACCCAGATCAGCCCCAACGGCCACCACGCCGCCTACATACAGATCGACATCAGCGCCCGCCGCGACGGCGAGACGCTCACCGGCGAGGGCAAGGCGGTCGTACACGGTCCGGACGGCGCCGTGATCTACGGGACGGACGCCACCACCGCGGCGCGCCGGGTGTCATGACCCGCCCGCGGACGGCGGATCCGGCCGCCCTGGCCCGCGAGGTCGCCCGGCTCGCCGACCTCGCCGCGCTGCAGGGGCTCGCCGGCCGCTATCTGGCCAGCCTCGACGAGGGCGACTTCGACGAGGCCTGGGCCAAGTCCCTGTTCACCGAGGACATCGAGATGACCTTCCCCGTGGGCAGCCACCGCGGTGTCCTCGGCGTCGGCGGATTCACCACCCAGATCATGGCGCGCTGGGGCCGCACGCATCACCACGGCTCCGACAGCGCGGTCGAGCTCGACGGCGACCGGGCCGAGCTCGGCTGGAGCCTGATCGCCTCCCATGTGCACCACGGGTCGCCCCTGCCGCCGGACCCGTCCGAGTACTTCCAGCTCGGCGGCCGCTTCACCGGCACGGCCCGCCGCCTGCCCGACGGCTGGCGCTTCGACCGGCTGCGGTTGCGCATCTCGTGGACCACGGGAGCCGTGCCGAAGGGCGTGACCCAGGTCGACGTCAAGACCCTCGACACCCGCGGGAACACCACCGCGACCGCGACCGCATCCGCGGCCTCAACGACAGCAGCGACAGCAGCGACACCAGCGACGAAGGAGAACTGACGCATGCCCACCACGCTCACCGCCGAGCAGCAGCGCGAGGTCATCGAGAAGGTCTTCCACGAGGGCCTCGACCTCGGCGACCTCTCGGCCGCCGACCGCTATCTGACCGCGGACTTCCGCAACAACGGCAGCCACGACGACTCCATGCGCGGACCGGAGGCGTTCAAGCACACCATCAAGATCCAGCAGTCCGCGTTCAGCGACATCCGCTACGAGATCCTCGACTTCCTCTCGATGGGCGACAAGGCCGCGATCCGCTGGGTCATGCACGGCAAGCACACCGGCCCGTTCATCGGCGTCCCGGCGACCGGGCTGCGGGTGCAGCACCAGGCGATCATCTGGTTCCGCTTCGAGGGCGACCGGATCGCCGAGCGCTGGGGCATCGTCGACAACTTCACCCTGGAGCGCTTCCTGAAGTCCGGCGGCAGGCCGGTCGGCCCCCTGACGCCGGCCGGTGCGAACGGCGGACCCGGCGCCAAGCCGGCCGCCTGACCCACGCCCCGGTCCGGACGGGCGCCCGCCGTCCACCGACGGAGGGCGCCCGTCCGGCGTTCGGAGGCGACCGACACTCCAGAGGGAGGGAAGATCCGTGCCGATCGACAGGAAAGTGGCCCGTTTCAACCGGAGGTTCGCCAACCGTCTGGTGGGCCCGCTGTTCAGCCGGCTGCCCGGTTTCGGGAAGGTGCACCACCGGGGCCGCAGGTCGGGGCGCGAGTTCGCGACGCCGGTGAAGCTCTTCCGGCGCGGCGAGGACATCATCATCACGCTGCCCTACGGGCCGGGTTCCGACTGGGTCAAGAACGTGCTGGCGGCGGGCGGTTGTGAGATCACCACCCGGGGCCGGCGGGTCCAGGTCGTCCGCCCGGTCGTCTTCACCGACGACGGCACCACCAGGATGCCGGCCCTGACCCGCCGCATCCTGTCCCGGGTCGATGCCAAGGAGTTCCTGGCGCTGACGCCGGTTCCCGCGCCGAGCCCGGCGGCACGGCGATGAGCGGCTCCGGCCCGGTGACGCGCCCGGTGCGGGTCACGCTGCTCGTCGGCTCGGCCCGGGAGGGGCGGCTCGCGCCGGACGTCGCGGGCTGGTTCGCCCGGGTGGCCTCGCGCCGTGACGACCTGGTGCTGGACGTCGTCGACGTGGCCGAGCACCTGCTGCCCGCGAGCCTCGACGCGGACGACCCGCGGGCGGTGGCCCTGCGCCCCCGGCTGACCGGGGCCGAGGCGTACGTCGTGGTCGTACCGGAGTACAACCGCAGCGTGCCCGGCCCGCTGAAGACCCTGATCGACAGCTTCCAGTCCGAATGGCAGGCCAAGCCGGTCGGCTTCGTCGGCTACGGGCTCGGCTCGGCCGGCGGGGTGCGCGCGATCGAGCATCTGCGGCAGATCTTCGCCGAGTTCCACTGCGTGGGGATGAAGGACATCGTCACCTTCCCCAGGATTCTCGAACACTACGACGCCGAAGGCCGTTTCCCCGCCGATCCCGAGGGCGCGGAATCCGCCTCCAAGCTCATGCTCGACCAGCTGCTGTGGTGGGCCCGCGCGCTGCGCGAGGCGAAGGCGGCACGCCCCTACGCGGCCTGACCGGCTCCCGGCACGACCGACACCCGCGCGTTTTCCCGCCTCGAATCCCGCTTCGGAGATGTGTGATGGCCGCTGCTCTCGATCCTCTGCCCGATCTGCTGATCGCCGTGCCGGCGGTGATCCTCGCCTGCAAGGCCGGTGCCCAGCTCGGACGCTGGCTCGGGCAGCCACCGGTGGTCGGCGAGATCGTCGTCGGCATCCTGTTCGGTCCGTCGCTGCTGGGCTGGCTGTGGCCGGACGCGCAGGCCTGGCTCTTCCCGCAGTCCGCCCTGCCCCACATAGGCGTCCTGGGGAACATCGGGCTGCTCGCCTTCATGTTCCTGGTCGGGCTGGAGCTCGACCTGAAGGCGCTGCGCGGCCACAGCCGTACGGCCGTCGCGGTGTCCCAGGCGAGCATCGCCCTGCCGTTGCTGCTGGGCACCCTGCTGGCCTTCGGGATGTACGGGACGTTCGCTCCCGCCGGCACCGACAGACTGGCGTTCGTGCTGTTCATCGCGGTGTCGATGAGTATCACCGCCTTCCCCGTCCTGGCCCGCATCCTCACCGACCGGGGTCTGTACCGCACCCGGGTGGGGGCGCTCGCGATGGCCTGCGCGGCCGTCGACGACGTGACCGCCTGGTGCCTGCTGGCCGCCGTGGTCGCGGTGACCAAGAGCAACTCGCCGATGGAGGCGCTCACCACCGCCGGGTACGCCGTGGCGTTCACGCTCGTCATGCTCTACGCCGTCCGCCCGCTGCTGAACCGGTGGGCCGGGCGTGCCGAGCGCAAGTACGCGGACAGCGTCGTGCTGGTCGTGCTGTTCAGCGGGCTGTGCCTGAGCGCCTACGCCACCGAGGAGATCGGTGTGCACGCGCTGTTCGGCGCGTTCCTGTTCGGCGTGATCACTCCGCGCGGCCGGCGGAAGATCGAGGCCACCGCGGCGCGGGTGCGGGCGTTCACCGTGCCGGTGCTGCTGCCGCTGTTCTTCGTGAGCACCGGTCTGAAGACCGATGTGTCGCTGCTGGGCGGCGACGCCGAGCAGTGGCTGTGGGCGGGTGCCGTGCTCGCGGTCGCCGTGCTCGGCAAGTGGGGCGGCGGCTCGGTCGCGGCCCGGCTCTCGGGCCAGGACTGGCGGGACGCGATGTCCATCGGCGCGCTGATGAACTGCCGGGGCCTGACCGAGCTGGTCGTGCTGAACATCGGCCTCGGTCTCGGGGTCATCGGGCCCGACCTGTTCACGATCCTCGTGCTGATGGCCCTGATCACCACGGCGGCGACCTCGCCGGCGCTCACCCGGATCCGCCGCGGCAAGGGCGATGTGGATGCGGATTCGGCCGGAACGCGGTCCGGAACCGGCCATGAAGAGCCCGTTCTCGAGTCCTCCGCGAGTCGCTGACACCACCTCTGACCTGCTCTTCCCCTCACTGATTGGTCTCTTGATGGTTGGCTGATTGCTAGTTGGATACATTGATGGATAAGTAAGTTGACGATACTCTCGCGGTACGGCAACGCAGCGGTACGGCGACGCAGCAGTGAGGCACTGAGGGAGACAGTGATGAGCCAGCAGTTCAAGAACCTCGACATGACGATGATGTTCGCCATCCACGACGCCCTGCGGCGCGAGCTGGAGCGGATCGCGCGGATCACGGCCCGGGTCGACGAGGACCCGCGCCATGTCCTGAGCACCGCGGTCGGCTGGGAGCTGTTCAAGAAATTCCTGACCATCCACCACACGTCCGAGGACGTCACCGTGTGGCCGGTGATGCAGCAGGCGCTGGCCGGCAGGCCCGACGAGCTGGCGCTGCTGGACGCGATGGAGGCCGAGCACGCCGTCATCGACCCGCTGCTCGCCGACATCGACGCGGCCCTCGCCGACCGCGACTCCGGCCTGGAGCGCCTCGGCGGCCTGACCGACACCCTCTGCACGCAGCTCGGCGGCCACCTCGACCACGAGGAGCGGGACGCGCTCCAGCTGATGGACATCACCATGAGCGCCGAGCAGTGGGCGACGTTCAGCGCCGAGCAGCGCACCCGCGTCGGCGACGACTCGCGGTACTACCTGCCCTGGCTGCTCGACGACATGAGCGCCGCCAAGCTCACCGGAATCCTCGGCAAGATGCCCGAGCCGCTGCGCAACGCCTACGAGACCGAATGGCGCGCCGCCTACGAGGCGCTGGACATCTGGGGCACCCGGGCCGGCACCGCCGCCCGCTGACAGGACCCCCACGTCCGGGGCGCTTCCGCTTCTCCGCACCCCCGGACCTCCGCGACACCACACCCCCCCCGCGAACCCAGAGACATCGGAGAGAGCTCATGTCGCTGCAAGACCGCACCCAGGCCGTCCCCGGGGCCGCGGCACCGCCGCGCAAGGACGGCAAGCTCGGCCTCGCGCTGCTGGTCATCGCCGCAGCACAGCTGATGCTCGTCCTGGACAACACGATCGTCGCGGTGGCCCTGCCGAGCATGCAGAGCGCTCTCGGCCTCAGTGAGGCCGGCCTCGGCTGGGTCGTCACCGCCTACGCCCTCGCCTTCGGCGGACTGCTGCTGGCCGGTGGCCGCGCCGGTGACCTGTTCGGCCGCCGGCTGGTCTTCCGGATCGGCCTGGTCGTCTTCACCGCCGCCTCGCTGCTGGGCGGTCTGGCCACCACCGGCGGGCTGCTGATCACCGCCCGGCTGCTGCAGGGTCTGGGAGCCGCGATCGCCGCGCCCACCGCGCTGTCCCTGCTGGCCACCACCTTCCCGGCGGGCCCGGCGCGCAACAAGGCGCTCGGTGTGTACGGCGCGATGGGCGGCCTCGGCTCGGTCGCCGGCCTGCTGCTCGGCGGCGCGCTGACCGAGTACCTGAACTGGCGCTGGGTCATGTTCGTCAACATCCCGATCGCCCTGGCCGTCCTGGTCGGCACCGGCGTCCTCGTCGAGGGCGGCCGCGAGCGCGGCAAGGTCGACGTGCCGGGTGCCTTCACCGCCACCTTCGGCTTCGGCGCCCTGGTCTACGGCATCACCCGCGCCGGTGAGGAGGGCCTCGACGACACCGTCACGCTGATCTCCCTCGGCGCCGCCCTGGTCCTGCTGATCGCCTTCGTCGCGATCCAGCGCACCTCGCGGGCGCCGATGATCCCCGGCGCCGTACTGGCCGACAAGGGCCGCGTCGGCGCCAACGTGGTGATGTTCCTGGTCGGCGCGGGCATGCTCGCCACCTTCTACTTCCTGACCCTCTACATGCAGCTGGTCAAGGGCTACGACCCGATGATCACCGGCGTCGCCTACCTGCCGTACGCGGTGGGCATGCTCCTCGCCGCCGGTGCCATCGGCCCCCAGCTGCTGGCCCGGCTCTCCGAGCGCACCGTGATCTCCGTCGGTCTGACCGTCGGCATCCTCGGCATGGTCTGGTTCAGCCTGCTGGCCCCGGACCAGAACCCCTGGGTCGCGCTGCTGCCCGCGCAGCTGGTCTCCGGTCTGGGCCTCGGGATGGTCTTCGTCGCGGTCACCATCATCAGCGTCCGCGGGGTGGCGCCGCAGGAGACCGGTGCCGCCTCCGGCCTGGTCAACACCGCGCAGCAGATCGGTGGTGCCATCGGCCTCGCCGCGCTGGCAGCGGCGGCGACCGTGATCACGCAGAACGCGTCCGAGCCCGGCACGTCCGACGCCCTGACCACCGGCTACTCGTACGGCTTCCTGTTCGGTGGCGCCCTCTACCTGCTGGCCCTGCTGACGGCGCTGCTCACCGCGCCGAACTCGGCACCCCAGCCGCAGCAGGACGGGGCCCAGCCTCCCGTCGCGCTGTGACCCACCCCGGCGGCCCCGCCTCTTCCCCCGCGGCGGGGCCGCCGGCCCCCCACCGACCCACGCACCCGAGCCCGGAAAGAGGCGCCGAGATGCCCCACCTCTCGCGGAACAGCCAGGCCGAGCAGCCCACGACGGACAGCGGACCGGAGAACCGTTCCCTCGCCGTGTGGGAGCTCGCCGACCTCGTCACCCCCATGGCCGTGCGCGTGGCCGCCACCTACCGGGTCGCCGACCACATCGCGGCCGGCCGGACCACCGCCGAGGACATCGCCCGTGCCGAGCACCTGCACGCCGGGGCGCTGGACCGGGTCCTGCGGCACCTGGTCACCGTCGGCGTCCTCACCCCGAGCGGCCCGGCGTACGCGCTGACCGGCCTCGGAGAGCAGCTGCGCACCGGTCACCCGGGCGGCCAGCACCGGCTGGTCGACCTCGACGGCGCGCTCGGCCGCGGCGACCTCAGCCTGGTCGAACTCGCCCACGTCGTGCGCACCGGCGAGCCCGCCTACCCCGTCCGCTACGGCGTGCCCTACTGGGACGACCTGGCCGCCGACCGCGCGCTGGCCGAGTCCTTCGACTCGATCATGGCCGACAACCTGGACCGGGACGTGCCCTCGATCGCCGCCGCCTACGACTGGTCCGCGCTGGGCCACGTCTACGACCTCGGCGGCGGCAGCGGCGTCCTGCTCGGCGGGCTGCTCGCGGCCCACCCGGCACTGCGCGGCACGGTCGTCGACCTCAAGGCCACCGCCGCCCGCGCCGCGGACCACTTCCGGGCGCTGGGCCTCGCGGACCGGGCCGACGTCGTCGACGGCAGCTTCTTCGACGAGCTGCCCGCCGGCGGCGGGGGCTACATCCTCTCCTCCGTCCTGCACAACTGGTCCGACGACGACGCCCTGCGCATCCTGGGCCGCTGCGCCGACGCCGTCGCCGGCGGCGGCCGGGTGCTGGTCGTCGAGGAGACCGGCGAGCACCCCGAGACGGCCATGGACCTGAGGATGCTCGCCTACTTCGCGGGTGCGGAGCGCGGCGTGGACGAGCTCGCCGCCCTCGCCGCCCGGGCGGGCCTGCGCCTGACCGGCGTCTTCGAGGCCGGCGGCCAGGCGGCCGGTGTCCGCTCGGTGCTGGAACTGGTCCGTGAGGACGCCACCCCCTGAATCTCCGGACCGCGGCGCACCCGAGGGGACGGCGGGTGTGCCGCACTTATACTCGGGCAGGAGGTGCTGTTGTGCGGCGTGCACGCGACGAGGTCCAGGAACCGGCGAGCCCGGTGAACCCCGCGACCCCCCTCACCAGGACCGAGGAGACCGCCGAGGTCCCCGGGGCTCTCCCGGAGTCGCTGGCGGGTTATGTCAGTTACCTCCTGCGCCGGGTCCATGCCCAGTTCTCCGCCACCCCCGACGGCACCGGAACGGACTCCCGGGACTTCCTCGTTCTCGACGCCCTCACCGGCCAGGACTGGGCCTCCCAGCTCGACCTCGCCGAACGGCTCGGCATCAACCGCACCATCATGGTCCAGGTCATCGACCGCCTGGAGGACCGTGGCGAGGTCCAGCGCACCCGCAACCCCGACAACCGGCGCCAGTACGTGCTCTCGCTGACGGACCGCGGCCGCGCCGCCCTGGGCACCATGCGCCGGGCCGTGGCCGACCGGGACGCGCGGCTGACCGCCGTCCTCACCCGTGCGCAGAGCGTCCGGCTCGACGAACTGCTCGCCCGGCTGCTGCCCGAGTCGGCGCAGCCGCTGGTGCAGGGCACCGAGTACCTGGTGGCGCAGGCGCACTTCCGGCTGCGCCGGCACGGCGACGACAAGCTCACCGGCACCGGTCTGCGCGTCCGCCACTACGGCCCCCTGTCCGCCCTCGTCGCCTCCGGCCCCTGCTCCCAGCAGCGGCTCGCGGGGCTGCTCGCCATCACCGGGCCGGCCGTCTCGAAGTTGGTCGACGAACTCGTCGAGCAGGGGCTCGTCCGCCGTGGCCGCGACGCGCACGACCGGCGCCGGTACGCCCTGGAGGTCACCGACTTCGGCCGGGAGAAGCTCGCCGTCATCACCGCCGCCGTGCACGAACTCGCGCATGATGTCGCCGACATGCTCGGACCCGGCGGCGAGGACGAACTGAGGGCGTTGCTGCTGAAACTGCTGGACGCGCCGGAGAATTCCGCGGAGAAATCCGGAAGCGATTTCTCCGATAACACCAAACCCACCGTCCCGGCCCGGGGTTGACCCTCTGGCCAAAACCTGTCACGCTTAATTCAGCGGTTACCTCACGCCTTTTTCCACGGCTCTTCATTCTCCGAATGAAGGGCCTTTTTTCATGCGGTGTTCCGCCCTGAAGAACCCCGAAGAAGGAGACAGTTCATGGTCACGAAGATGACCGAAGCCGCGACGGGATCGGCACGCATACCGCAGGAGATGACGTTCGACGTCGTCGTTCTGGGGTCGGGCCTGGCCGGCTCCGTGACCGGCGCGATCCTGGCCAAGCACGGCGCGCGGGTCCTGCTGGTCGACGCGACCGCCCACCCGCGCTTCGCCGTCGGCGAGTCCATGACCCCGCAGCTCGTGGAGTGGATCCACATCCTCTCCGAGCGGCACGACATCCCCGAGCTCAAGAGCCTGTCCAGCGTCCAGGCGTCCACCCGTGACATCGGCCCGACCTTCGGTACCAAGGCGCACTTCGGCTTCATCAAGCACGAGGTGGGCGAGGAGCCCGACCCGCGGGCCGCCACCCAGCTGGCACTGCCCAAGATCTTCCACCAGAACAGCCACATGCACCGCCAGGACAGCGACTCGTTCATGTTCCACGTGGCGATCAAGTACGGCTGCACACCGCGGCAGAACTGGCGCGCCACCGAGGTCGACTTCGACGACGACGGCGTGACCGTGACCGGCAGGAGCGCCGCGCCGAACGCCCAGCCCGAGCAGTACCGGGCCAAGTACCTGGTGGACGCCTCCGGGTTCCGCTCACCGCTCGCCGACAAGTTCGACCTGCGCGAGAAGCCCGCCCGCTTCAAGCACCACAGCCGCTCGATGTTCACGCACTACGTCGGAGTCAAGCGCTTCGACGACGTCAGCGGCCACCCCAAGGACCTGCGCCCGCCGGCCGACTGGCACACCGGCACCCTGCACCACATGATCGAGCGCGGCTGGTTCTGGATCATCCCGTTCGACAACCACGAGAAGTCCCGCAACCCGCTGTGCAGCGTCGGCCTGACGGTCGACGAGCGCACCTACCCCAAGCCCACGGACCTCACCCCGGAGCAGGAGTTCCAGCTCTGGCTCGACAAGTACCCTGCGGTCAAGCGCCAGTTCGACGGCGCGACCCGGGTGCGCGAGTGGGTGTCCACCGACCGGCTCCAGTACTCCTCGAAGCAGACCATCGGCGACCGCTGGTGCCTCATGTCGCACGCGGCCGGCTTCATCGACGCGCTGTTCTCCCGGGGCCTGTCCAACACCTTCGAGGTGGTGGACGCGCTGACCTCCCGGCTGCTGGCCGCCCTGAAGGACGGCGACTTCTCCGCCGAGCGCTTCGAGTACGTCGAACGGCTGGAGCAGGGCCTGCTCCAGTACAACGACGAACTGGTCAACAGCTCCTTCATCGCCTTCTCGCACTTCCGCCTCTGGAACGCGGTGTTCCGGGTGTGGGGCTCCTTCATCACCCCCGGCACCATGCGGCTCACCCGGGCCCGGCTGAACCACGCCCGCGACGGCCGCGAGGAGCACTTCGAGCAGCTGGAGCAGGTCCCGTACCCGGGGCTGTGGTGGCCGCAGTCCGACTCCTTCAAGCGCATCCTCGACACCACCGCCGAGGCCTGCGAGAAGTACGAGGCCGGCGCGATCACCGGCGACGAGGCCGCCGACATCGTCTTCGCGACCCTGCGCGACTCGCCCATCGTCAACCCGGTCTTCGGCTGGAAGGACGAGAAGCAGCGCTTCATCCACCCCTCGGTGCCCATGATGGCCCGCTTCCTGTTCTGGGCGTCGACGCAGGCGCCGTCCGAGATGAACGACGTCGGCCGGGAGTTCCTGCTCGGCATCGTCAAGGCAGGCTCCAAGGTCCGCAAGCTCCTCTGATCCGCGCGGCACACCCATGACACTCCCAGGAAAGGGATGAGCATGTCCGCAGCAGCGCGGTCGCTGACCCGCACCCCTGAGCGACAGCCCATCGAGCCGCTGACCCTGCGCCGCGTGTGCGGCCTGTTCACGACCGGCGTCACGGTGGTCTCCACCGGGCCGAGCGGCCGGGCCGAGGGCACCACCGTGAACTCCTTCACCTCGGTCTCGCTGGACCCCCCGCTCGTGCTGTTCTGCCTGCACAAACGGTCCCGGCTGCACGACCTGCTCCAGGAGAGCGGCGGCTTCACCGTCAACTTCCTGTCCGGTCGGCAGCAGCCGCTGGCCCGCTGGTTCGCGGAGAAGCGGCCCGACGCGTTCGCGGGCGTCCCGCACCACTTCACCGGGGACGGGCTGCCCGCGCTCAGCGAGGCGCTGGCCTACCTCGGCTGCACCACCGTCGACGTGCACGCGGCCGGCGACCACGACATCGTCATCGGGGAGGTCGTGGAACTGGGCGTCCCCGAGCAGGGCCAGGAACCGTTGATCTTCTTCGACGGGTCGCTGGGCCCGCTGGAGAGGGGAGCCGGCCGGTTCGGCCGGGCCGGCGAGCCGCCGGCACCGGTGCGGGTGTCCTGACATGCGCCGGGTGCTCATCGCCAACCGTGGCGAAATCGCTGTCCGCGTGGCCCGGGCCTGTCGGGACGCCGGTATCGCGAGCGTCGCCGTCTACGCCGAACCGGACCGGGACGCGTCGCATGTCCGCGTCGCGGATGAGGCGTTCGCCCTGGGTGGTGACACCCCCGCGACCAGCTACCTCGACTTCGGCAAGGTCCTCGGGGCGGCCCGTG
>NZ_JBSFCI010000024.1:0-140427 GCF_053593375.1 Streptomyces sp. NPDC002309
GAAGAAGTCGGCGAGAGGCCGTGCCCGCTCCTGCACGGTTGGGGACGGCTGGGACTCAAGTGCCCTGGTGCGCGCCCGGGACCGTGTCAGCCATGCCCGCGCCGGCGGGCCTGCCAGCCGGCCGCCGCGCCCAGTACCGCCACCGCCGCCACGCCGGCGACGATGCCCAGCGACGGGCCGCCGCCGGACTCCTCCCCGGTCGTCGTGGCCGGGGCTTCGCCGGACTCTTCCCCGGTCGTCGTGGCAGGGTCGCCGCCCGCCGCCACCTGTTCCCCGCACCCCTTTTGCGGATACCCCGCGATCGCGCACAGCAGGGCGTTCGCGTCGTAACGCAGGGGCTTCGCGACGGCCGCCAGGGCGTCCGCCGCCGTCGCGTCCGGGGCGAGCCGGGCGCAGGCCGTGCGGGAGGCGGGCGGGGTCTCACCGGAGGGCGCGTCCGTCGCCGTGCCGAAGTCGACGACCAGGGCCACCCGCTTCTCGCCGTCCTTCGCCGGGGTGTTCGCGCAGATCGTCGAGAAGTCGGCCGCGCCGCGCGGCCGGGACGCGTCCTCGGAGTCCTCGCTGACCGCGAAGCGGAAGCCCTGGACGGAGCCGTCGGCGGGGCGGGCGAGGGAGGGACCCTGGGTGGCGTACGTCCACGCCGTGCCTTCCCGCTCCCAGAACGACCAGTAGCGGTAGCCGGTGGCCTGGGCCGCGCCCGCGCCGCCGGCCAGGGCGATCACGAGCGCGGTGAGCAGGAGCGCGGCGCGGCGTATCACGGCTGCTGCTTCCGGTTCCGGCCGCTGAGCAGGAAGCCGATGCCGGCACCGGCGACGAGGAAGACGCCGACGTACCACCACACGCCGAAGCCGCTGTCCGACTCGGACTTGGACTCGGACTTGGCGTCGCTGTCCGCGGCGGCGGTCCGCTCGGCGGCCTGCGGGGCGGGGCCCGACGCGTTCAGCAGCCGCACGAGGTCCGTGCCGCCGAAGTCGCGCGGGTCGGCGCCGGCCGCGTGCGCGGCGAGGATCAGCTGGGCGTAGGCCGCGGGGCCGGTCTGCCTGGCCCACGGAGTGGCGTTGCCCTCCAGCCACTTGAGGGGGGCGGCCGCCTGCCCGGCGCCGCCCTGTGCGGCGAGCGCCACCACGGCGTCGGCGGTGTTGCCGTAGTCGGGCTGGTCCTCGGCACCGGCGAGGGCGGACTTGAGATGCCCGTCCTCGGCGAGCGCGCCGGCGAGGTACGAGGCGCCGTTGGCCGCGGCCTGCTCGGGGGTGAGGTCGTCGCCGTCGGTGCAGGAGGGCGCGGCCGAGGTGCCGGCGGCCTCGGCCGTCAGGCCCTTGCCGAGCGAGCCCAGCACACCGGCCGCGGTGGCGTCCGCGTTGGCGGCGAGGGCGCCCTTCTTGTCGGGCTGGTAGGCGAAGGCGCCGGCGCCCTCGCCGTCGTCGCACGGAACGGCGAGCGCGAGCAGGGCGTCCTGGCCGGACCTGCCGTCCTTGACGACGTCCTGCGGCCGCTCGCCGGCCGCGGCGAGGGCGCCGATCACGAGGGACGTCGAGTTGGCGTCGCTGGGGCCGCCGGTGGTGTAGCCCCAGCCACCGTCCTTGTTCTGCGCGGACTTCAGCCAGGTGACGGCCTTGCCGGTGACGGCGTCGTGCCCGCCGAGAGCGGCGAGTGCCTGCACGGCGGCGGCGGTCATGTTGGTGTCGACCGGCGTCTTGGGATCGCAGGGCGCGGCGCTGTCGGCGCGGTACGGCGCGAACGCCCCGTCGGCGCACTGCTGTCCGGTGAGCCAGTCCACGGCCGTGGCGGCGGGCTTCACGCCGACGGTGTCCTGGGCGAGCAGGGCGAGGGACTGGCGCCACACTCCGTCGTAGGCCGGGTCGCCCGTGCCGTACAGCCCCGAGGGCAGCGACGGTGAGGGGCTCGCGGCGTGCGCGACCGGGATCGCGGCGGCACTGATCACTGCGGTGACGGCCAGGGCCGCTGCGCTGCGGCGGACGACGTTCATGATCGGCGGGTGCCTCTCCCTGCGGGGGAGCCGCGCAGCACGGGGCAACCCCCGGGCGGCTCGGCTCCGTGTACCTCGACGGTGCCGCACACCGGCCGGTTGCCGGTGCGCTTGAGCCGGTCACGATTCCGTGCGGGGCGGTCCGGCTCACAGCGGAGGCTGTTGACGGTTGCGGGTCAGCGCCGGATTTGCACCGGCTTTCCCCCGTACGGGTGTGATGACGACCGGGCCACTCTACCCGCCCGTAGCGGGACCCCTCGTGGGGTGCCGGTCACATCCCTGCCGGTCCTGCGCGCGGGTCCGGACCGACCTCGCCGCACGGCAGCGGGCGAGCGGCCCGGACTCGTGGCAAAACCAGACCGAGTCGATCTCGCGGCCGTCGCGCAGGGTGTGCCGGGACGGCCCCTCCGCCGGGACGAAGCCCGCGCCCAGGAGCGCGCCCCGGCAGGCCTCGTTGGTCGCCTCGGTCCCGGCGTGGACGGCGTCCATGCCGAAGTGGGCGTGGCCGAGCAGCGCGCCCGCGCCGAACAGCTCCGCTCCCAGCCCCCGGCCGCGGGCGTGGGGCGCGAGCCAGCCGCCCGTCTGGCCGGTGGCGTGGTCCAGTTGGAGCGCCCCGGCGTAACGGCCGTCGTCCCGGCGCACGGCCACCAGGACCTCGCTGCCCTCGGGATCGAGCTCGAACGCCGCGAGCAACTCCCCCGGGATCGCGCGGTGGTTGTCGCCGGGACGCATCCGCACCAGGGTCTCGCGGAACCGGACGTCGGCCACGGTCTCCTCGGCCCGCATCCCGAGCCACCGCTGCGCCGCGTCGTCCGACCCGGCGGCGACCGCCGCCAGCAGGTCCAGCTGTGTCTCGGGGGTGTAGAGCACCAGGCGTTCGGTGTGCACCGTGTGCCTGCCGAGAGCGCACGGACCCGGCACGGTGAGCGGTGGCGCGGCTCGGCGTCGCAGTCGCGCCCACACCATGTGAACTCCCGTGAGGAGAGAGGGATCGAGGAGCGGGGCGAATCTACCGGAGGGGCGCCGCGGCGCCCGGAAGGGGGCTCATACCGCCACGTACGTCACCGGCTCGCTCCCCGGCACCGCTTCCGCCCGCCCCAGCTTCACCAGGCGGCGCAGATGGGCCTCCGCCTCGGAGACGGCGATGGTGCGGGAGCCGTAGGGGATGTCGGCCCAGGGGCGGTTCCAGTCCATGCGCTCGGCGAGCTGCCAGGGGGTCAGCGGCTCGCTCAGGAGCACCAGCAGACCGGTGAGCCGCGCCTCGTGATGGGTGAGCAGTTCCGCGACCCGGGCGGGGGCGTCGGTGAAGGCGTACTGGTGCGCCGGGAGGACCTCGGCGGGCCCGAGGCGGGCGACCCGCTCCAGGGAGGCCAGGTAGTCGCCGAGCGGGTCGGTGACGGTCATGTCGTCCGGGTCCTCGTACAGGCCGATGTGCGGGGTGATCTCGGGCAGTACGTGGTCGCCGGAGAAGAGGCGGCCGTGACCCGGGAGCCGGGCGGGGTGCTCCTCCTCCAGATGCAGGCAGACATGGCCCGGTGTGTGGCCCGGCGTCCAGATCGCGCGCAGCCGGCGTCCGGGCAGGTCGAGCAGCTCGCCGGGGACGATCTCGCGGTCGGGGAGGGCCGGGGAGAGGCCGGGGAGCCGGCCGCGGGCGGTGCGCAGCGGGGCGATGTGGGCCTCGGGTGCGCCGGCCGCGGCGAGCTTGTCCGCCATGTACGAGAACCAGTGCTCGGGACGGGCCTCATGGGTGCGCCGCACCACCGCCGCGTCCGCCGGGTGCATCGCGATCCACGCCCCCGAGGCGTCGCGCACCCGGCCCGACAGGCCGTGGTGGTCGGGGTGGTGGTGGGTGACGACCACGCCGTGCACCTCGGCGGCGGAGGTGCCGCACGCCGCGAGCCCCGCGACGAGGGTGTCCCAGGACGCCGGGTCGTCCCAGCCGGTGTCGATCAGCACCGGGCCGGCGTCGGTGTCGAGGACGTGGACGAGGGTGTGTCCGAGGGGGTTGTCCGGGATGGGGACCCGCAGCGACCGTACGCCGCCGCCGTGGTCGTGCACCTGCGTCATGGGCTCCCCCGATCGCCGCCGTGCGGTCACTATAACTAGAACACGTTTCCATGGGAGCCCGAGTCACCGGTTCCGGGCCGTGGACTCCTCCGCGATGAGCTGGTATCAGTCTTCGTAGTCCGCATTCTGATGGAGTGTCAGGGCGCGGTGTCGGGGATCAGGGAGGCAGTCGCCATGACCGAGCTCGTGGAACACGGACAGCTTTTCATCGGCGGGGAGTTGACCGACCCCCTCGGCAAGGACGTCATCGAGGTGGTCTCCCCGCACACCGAGGAGGTCGTCGGGCGGGTGCCGCACGCGTGCGCGCAGGACGTGGACCGGGCGGTCGCGGCCGCCCGCCGGGCCTTCGACGAGGGGCCCTGGCCGCGGATGTCCCTCGACGAGCGGATCGAGGTCGTCGGGCGGATCAAGGACGGCATCGCCGCCCGGCACGACGAGATCGCCCGCGTGATCTCGTCCGAGAACGGGTCGCCGTACTCCTGGAGCGTCCTCGCGCAGGCGCTCGGCGCGATGATGGTCTGGGACGCGGCGATCCGGGTCGCCCGCGACTTCCCCTACGAGGAGAGCCGCGACGGCGTGCTCGGGCGGCTCCTCGTGCGGCGCGAGCCGGTCGGGGTCGTCGCGGCGGTGGTGCCGTGGAACGTCCCGCAGTTCGTGGCCGCCGCGAAGCTCGCGCCCGCGCTGCTGACCGGTTGCACGGTCGTCCTCAAGCCGTCCCCGGAGTCGCCGCTGGACGCGTATCTGCTCGGCGAGATCGCGCGGGAGGCGGGGCTCCCGGAGGGCGTGCTGTCGATCCTGCCGGCCGACCGCGAGGTGAGCGAGTACCTCGTGGGGCACCCCGCGATCGACAAGGTGTCCTTCACCGGCTCGGTCGCGGCGGGCCGGCGGGTGATGGAGGTCGCCGCGCGCAACCTGACGCGCGTCACCCTGGAGCTGGGCGGCAAGTCGGCGGCGGTCGTGCTGCCGGACGCTGACCTGGAGAGCGCCGTGGCGGGGATCGTCCCGGCGGCCTGGATGAACAACGGGCAGGCATGTGTGGCGCAGACCCGCATCCTGCTGCCGCGCTCGCGCTACACGGAGTTCGCGGAGGCCTTCGCAGCGGCGGCGAGCGCCCTTGTGGTCGGGGACCCGCTGGACCCGGCCACCCAGGTGGGACCGCTGGTCGCGCAGCGTCAGCAGCGGCGCAGCCTCGACTACATCCGCATCGGCCAGGAGGAGGGCGCCAAGATCCTCACGGGCGGCGGCCGCCCCGCGGGTCTGGAGCGCGGCTGGTACGTCGAGCCGACCCTCTTCGGCGACGTCGACAACTCCATGCGGATCGCCCGCGAGGAGATCTTCGGCCCGGTGATCTGCCTGCTGCCCTACGGCGACGAGGCCGAGGCCGTGAAGATCGCGAACGACTCCGAGTACGGGCTGAGCGGCAGTGTGTGGACCGCCGACGTCGGCCACGGCGTCGACATCGCCCGCCAGGTCCGTACGGGCACCTACTCGGTCAACACCTTCAGCCTCGACATGCTGGGCCCGTTCGGCGGTTACAAGAACTCGGGCCTGGGGCGGGAGTTCGGCCCCGAGGGCTACGGCGAGTACCTCGAACACAAGATGATCCACCTGCCGGCCGGCTGGGAGGGCTGAGGAACCATGGGAGACCGTTGGCAGGTCGAGGTCGACCGCTCGCTGTGCATCGGCTCCGCGCAGTGCGTCCACCTCGCCCCGGACGCCTTCCGCCTCGACACGGCCCGCCAGTCCCACCCCACCGACCCGGAGACGGACGCGGGCGAGGGCATCCTGGCGGCGGCCGAGGGCTGCCCCGTGGAGGCGATCACCCTGACGCTGCTGGGAACCGGGGAGGCGGTGTTCCCGCCGGAGGAGTAGCGGGAGACCGAAGGTAAAAAATCCCTTCTGGGGGGTTCTATTCCCCCGGGGGAGTCTTACTCTGATAACAGGCCTACGAGGCGAGTGAGGGAGTTCGACCGGAGTAGCCGACTCCTGCGAGAGGCGAGAGCTTCCGCCGGTGCCGACGTCGACGGTCGGGCTGAGAGGCTGGAAGGCGGGCGGCAGAAGGACGGCCGCGAAGCCGGAAGGCGACCCCCAGCCACCTGATCCGGGCAATACCGGCGAAGGGAACCCGTCTCGTAGGTCCTTTTCGTGGGTCCCTCTCGTGGACCCTTTTCGCAGGTCCCTTTTCGCGGTCTACGTGTCCGTGCCGTTCGTCAGGTCGATCAAGCGGCACACCGTCTCGATGTCGATCTTCACCTGGGCGATGGAGGCGCGGCCCGAGAGCCAGGTGATCAGCGCCGAGTGCCAGGTGTGCTCGATGACGCGGACGGCCGACAGTTGGGCGGGGGTCGGGTCGTCCAGACCCATGGCGTCCAGGATGATCACCGTGGTCTGCCGGGAGACCTGGTCCACCTCGGGGCTGACGCTGCGGTCGGCGAAGGTGAGGGCGCGGACCATCGCGTCGGCCAGGTGCGGCTCGCGCTGGAGCGCGCGGAAGGCCCGCATCAGCGTCTCCGCGACCCGCTCCGCCGCGCTCTCGCCCGTGGGGGGCTTCTTGCGCAGTGTCCCGTGCATGTGCTCCAACTGGTCCTGCATGGTGGCGACCAGGAGATGGATCTTGGACGGGAAGTAGCGGTAGAGGGTACCGAGGGCGACCTGCGAGGACTCCGCGACCTCACGCATCTGCACCGCGTCGAAGCCGCCCCGGCTGGCCAGTTGGGCACAGGCCCGCAGGATGCGGCGCCGGCGTGCCTCCTGCCGCTCGGTGAGGGGTGGCGCGGCGGGTGCGGCGGGCCGCGCGCGACTGGCTTCCGCCTTGGCTTCCGCTGGCATGAGGTCCCGTTTCGTGACAGTGCGTGAGGGCGTGCGATCAGACAGCATGGCAGGCGCCGACCGCTGCCGCTCGCCCCGGCGGGCCGTGGCGTGAATCACCCGGTCCACCGCTCACAGCGGCGCTACCTGCCGGTAGATTCAGAGCCTCTTGAACGATCAAGTCTGTAACTTGTTCTAGATTAGCGTCCCCGCGTAATCTCGCGGGACAGCGCAGGGGGAAGGGGGCCCAGAGTGACCGCTGAGGCCAGTCAGGCGGGCTCTTCGAAGGCCCTCGCCTCCGACGGCTTGCGACCGCTCCGCATCGCGCTCCTCACGTACAAGGGAAACCCGTTCTGCGGCGGCCAGGGCGTCTACGTCCGGCACCTCTCCCGCGAACTCGCCCGCCTGGGCCACCATGTCGAGGTCATCGGCGCCCAGCCCTATCCCGTCCTCGACGAGGGCTACGACGGCCTGAGCCTCACCGAGTTGCCGAGCCTCGACCTCTACCGCCAGCCCGACCCCTTCCGCACGCCGGGGCGTGACGAGTACCGGGACTGGATCGACGCCCTGGAGGTCGCGACCATGTGGACCGGCGGCTTCCCCGAGCCGGTCACGTTCTCGCTGCGGGCCCGCCGTCATCTGCGGGCGCGCCGCGGTGACTTCGACGTCGTGCACGACAACCAGACGCTCGGGTACGGGCTGCTGGGCGACGTCGGCGCGCCCCTGGTGACGACGATCCATCACCCCATCACCGTGGACCGGCAGTTGGAGCTGGACGCGGCGGAGGGCTGGAAGCGGCGGTTCTCCGTGAAGCGGTGGTACGGCTTCACCCGTATGCAGAAGCGCGTGGCGCGCCGGCTGCCGTCCGTCCTCACCGTCTCCGGCACCTCGCGCCGGGAGATCGTCGACCACCTCGGCGTTCGCGCCGACCGCGTCCACGTCGTGCACATCGGCGCCGACACCGACCTGTTCTCGCCCGACCCCTCGGTCGCGCAGGTGCCGGGGCGCATCGTCACGACCTCCAGCGCGGACGTGCCGCTGAAGGGGCTGGTCTTCCTCGTCGAGGCGCTGGCCAAGGTGCGCACCGAGCATCCCGAGGCCCATCTCGTCGTCGTCGGGAAGCGGCCCACCGAGGGCCCGGTGGCGCAGGCCCTGGGACGGTACGGGCTCGAGGACGCCGTCGAGTTCGTCAAGGGGATCTCCGACGCCGCACTCGTCGACCTGGTGCGCTCGGCGCAGGTCGCGTGCGTGCCGTCGCTGTACGAGGGCTTCTCGCTGCCGGCGGCCGAGGCGATGGCCACGGGCACGCCGCTGGTCGCCACGACCGGCGGGGCGATCCCCGAAGTGGCCGGACGGGACGGGGAGACGTGCCTGGCGGTGCCGCCGGGCGACACGGGCGCGCTCGCCGCCGGACTGAGCCGGCTGCTGGGTGACGCGGATCTGCGCGCCCGGCTCGGCGCGGCCGGACGTGAACGGGTCCTGCGCCACTTCACCTGGGCACGTGCCGCGGAGGGCACGGTCGCCCGTTACCGGGAGGCGATCGCCCTCGCCGGTGACCGCCGCCGGCCGGGAACCGCCGCGGCGACCGGCCCGGCCGGCTCGTCCCTCGCTCCGGCGCGACGCGCCACCCTGGTGGCGAGCAGCGCCGCCGTCGCCGAGGAGGCCGCCGGGGAACCGGACGCGGCCACCGGTGGCGCGGGCGGCCCCGGCGACCCCCCGGGCCGGTTCCCCGGCGCGGCCCCCACGAGCCCCGTCCCCGCGCCCCCCGAGGCGACCCCCACCACCACCGGCGCCTACCGCGAAAGCAGGACCACGTGCTGACCGTCGACTTCTCCCGGTTCCCGCTCGCCCCGGGCGACCGCGTCCTGGACCTCGGATGCGGCGCCGGCCGGCACGCGTTCGAGTGCTACCGGCGCGGCGCGCAGGTCGTCGCGCTGGACCAGAACGGCGAGGAGATCCGCGAGGTCGCCAAGTGGTTCGCGGCGATGAAGGAGGCGGGTGAGGCGCCCGAGGGCGCCACCGCGACCGCCATGGAGGGCGACGCCCTCGCCCTGCCCTTCCCCGACGAGTCCTTCGACGTGGTCATCATCTCCGAGGTGATGGAGCACATCCCGGACGACAAGGGCGTGCTCGCCGAGATGGTCCGGGTCCTCAGGCCCGGCGGCCGGATCGCGATCACCGTGCCGCGCTACGGCCCCGAGAAGGTCTGCTGGACCCTCTCCGACGCCTACCACGAGGTCGAGGGCGGGCACATCCGCATCTACAAGGCGGACGAACTCCTCGCGAAGATACGCGAGGCGGGCCTCAAGCCGTACGGCACGCACCACGCCCACGCCCTGCACTCGCCGTACTGGTGGCTGAAGTGCGCGTTCGGCGTCGACAACGACAAGGCGCTGCCGGTGCGCGCGTACCACCAGCTGCTGGTCTGGGACATCATGAAGAAGCCGCTGGCCACGCGGGTCGCCGAGCAGGCGCTGAACCCGCTGATCGGCAAGAGCTTCGTGGCCTACGCGACCAAGCCCCACCTGCCCTCCGTGGACGCCCGGTGACCACTCCCCGTACGGAGCACCTCGTCCTGCCCGGGGTGCTCACCGCCGAGCAGGCCGCCGCGACCGCGGGCGCGATCCTCGCCGTGCAGCGGGAGGACGGCGCGATCCCCTGGTTCCGCGGGCACCACCTCGACCCCTGGGACCACACCGAGGCCGCGATGGCGCTCGACGCGGCCGGCGAGCACGAGGCCGCCGAGCGGGCGTACCTGTGGCTGGCGGCCCATCAGAACCCGGACGGCTCCTGGTACGCGGCGTACGCCGACGGAGCACACGACGACGTCACCGACCGGGCGCGCGAGACCAACTTCGTCGCCTACATAGCCGTGGGCGTCTGGCACCACTACCTGTCCACCGGCGACGACACCTTCCTCGACCGCATGTGGCCGGTGGTGTACGCGGCCGTCGAGTGCGTGCTGTCGCTCCAGCAGCCCGGCGGGGAGATCGGCTGGAAGCGGGAGGACGACGGTACGCCCGTCACGGACGCCCTGCTCACCGGCTGCTCGTCCATCCACCAGGCGCTGCGCTGCGCGCTCGCCATCGCCGAGCAGCGTGAGGAGCCGCAGCCCGACTGGGAACTGGCGGTCGGCATGCTGCGGCACGCGATCCGCCGGCACCCGGAGCGGTTCCTCGACAAGGACCGCTACTCGATGGACTGGTACTACCCGGTGCTGGGCGGCGCCCTGACCGGCGCGGAGGCCAAGTCCCGTGTGGAGGAGGGCTGGGAGAGGTTCGTCGTGCCCGGCCTCGGGGTGCGGTGCGTGGTGCCCAACCCGTGGGTCACCGGCGGCGAGTCGGCCGAACTCGCCCTCGCGCTCTGGGCGATGGGCGAGTCCGACCGCGCGCTGGAGATCCTGCAGTCGATCCGGCATCTCCGTGACCCGGAGACCGGGCTGTACTGGACGGGTTACGTGTTCGAGGACGACGCGATCTGGCCACGTGAACTCACCGCCTGGACGGCGGGCTCACTGCTGCTCGCCGTCGCGGCGCTGGGCGGGCACGAGGCCACCTGCGCGGTGTTCGGCGGGGACCGGTTGCCGGGGGGACTGGATCCCGACTGCTGCGACGGCTGATCCGGTGCGGGCCGCGGGGGGCGCGCCGCACGGTTCCCCGCGCCCCTGAAGGGGCGCTGCGGCCCAGCGGCGTCCCGTCAGTGCTGACGGGACATACGGCCCGCGATCGCGTGGCCGACGAAGAGGTACACGACCGCCGCCAGACCGTAGCCCGCGACGACGCGCGCCCATGCCGCGTCGAAGGTGAAGAGGTCGTAGGACCAGCCGGCCAGCCACCGCGCGGCGTCGTGCACGAACTGCACGAAGTCGTTGCCGGGGTTGGCGTCCAGCAGGTACATGAGGATCCACAGGCCCAGGATGAAGGCCATGATGTCGGCGACGACCGCTATGATCCGGCCGGCCTGGTTCGTGCGATATCTGGGGGACATGCCCTACGGGTTGCCGCTCGCGCCTGGCTGAAACCAGAAAGGCCCGCGCCTGCCTCCGCAGCCCATTTCTCTTGCGTTCGGGTGGAGTTGACCACTCCGGGGGATGATGTTCCACGGGGTCACTGATGATCCTGCCCCCTTGAGCGGCAGGAGGGCCGTTGTCCGCGACCGTGGAACCCAGACTCACCATCCGCAGAACCACACACCGCCGCGTCCCGCGTCTCGTGGTCGCCGCGCTGCCCCTCGCCCTCGCCGGACTGCTGTCGCTGCTGATCTCCGGCAACACTCTGAGGCCGTTCGAACGCATCACGGTCATCGACTCCCGGATGGCCTCCAAGTCCGACTACTTCAAGGACCCCGAGGTGCAGCGGCTGCTGCTGAAGCACGGCATCCGCGTCGACATCCGCCGCCTCGGCTCGCGCGGCATCGCCACCCGCTCGCTGAAGGGCCTGGACGTCGTCTTCCCGTCCGGTCAGCCCGCGGCGAAGCTGATCCTGGACCGGCCGGACGACACCGGCCGGTCCGTGCGCCCCTTCGTCTCCCCGCTGGCCCTGGGCAGCTTCCGCGACTACGCCGAGGCCCTGGTCAAGGCGGGCGTGGCCACCCCGCAGCGGCCCACCAGCGGGTCGGAGACGCTCTACTACGACCTGGACATGGCGAAGTTCATGACCCTGCTCAACGGCGTCGACGACCCGGACGACCCCGAGGACGGCCCCAGGGACGGTGAAGGCAGGACGGCCGACACCTGGGACGGCATCGGCTACGACGACGTGGCCGCCGGCGACAGCAACAGCGGCAGCGTGCTGGTGCGCACGTCCGACGTCTGCGAGTCCAACTCGGCCGGCACCTATCTGAGCCTGCTCGCCTTCGTCGCGGGCGGCGAGCGGACGCCCGGCTCCAGCCACCCCAACGACCCCCGGCGCGCCCGGGCGGAGGTCGACCGGATCTCCGCCGAGATCAAACCGCTCGTCACCCTCCAGGGCATGTGGGCCGACGAGCAGGCCGACAGCTACTTCTCCGCCCTCGGCGAGTCCTTGGCGCCCATCGCCCTCATCTACGAGCACCAGTTCCTCGCCCACCAGACAGCCCACGTGGCCAAGGAGCACACACAGGACACCAGCCGCGTCCTGCTCTACCCCAAGCCCTACGCCCTCACCGAGCCGCAGCTCATCTCCCTGAGCCCGCAGGGCGACCGGCTCGTGGAGCTGATCGAGAAGGACGCGGAACTGCGCCGGCGCGCCCTGGAACTGGGCTTCCGCATCCGCTTCTCCGGCGAGGACGGCGCCAGCCGCCAACTCGACGACCACCTGCGCGAGCACGGCATCCAGGTCCCGGTCCCGAACGCCGACCGGACGAAGGCGCTCGAACCCGGCCTGGAGGTACTGGACGAGATCATCGACTACGTCGGCGACTGCCCGCCGCCCGACCTGGACGCCGTGTCATGACCCGCCTCGCACGCGCCCTGACCGTCCCGCTCACCCTGGCCCTGCTCACCGGCCTCACCTCCTGCACACAGGACGAGGAACCGGTCACCCTGCGCGTCCTCGCCAGCCCCGAACTCGCCGACCTCGCCCCGCTCCTGGACGACCTGGAGCAGGACACCGGCGTCGAGCTGGAGATGGACTACGAGGCGGGCGCCGACCTCGAAGGGCAGTACCCCGGCGGCCGGGCGTACGACCTGGCCTGGCTGGCCTCCGACCGCTCCTTCCAGCTCCGTGTCCAGGACTCCGAGGGGCGTCTGGCCCGGCCCGAGTCCACCCCGATCATGCGCTCGCCCGTCGTCGTGGGCCTCGAACCCGACGTCGCCGACAAGCTGCGCCGGGCCGCCCCCGGGGGCCGGATCTCCTGGGCGGACGTGGCCGACGCGGCGGCCGAGGGCACCGTACGGTTCGGGATGGCCGACCCGCGGCACAGCGACACCGGCCGTGCCGCCCTGGTCGGGGTCGCCACCGCCGCCGCCGGCACCGGACGCGCGCTGCGCGCGCGGGACGTCTCCTGCGACCGGCTGCGCGGCTTCCGCTCCGGCCAGACCCTGACCGCGCCCAGCTCCCGCGCCCTGATCGACGCCTATCTGAGCAGGCCGGGCGAGACCAACGCGCTCGTCGCGCACGAGGCCGAACTCCTCGCGCTGAACGCCTCGGACCGGCGCACCGAGCCGCTGCGGATCGTGCATCCCGACGACGGCATGATGCTCTCCGACTTCCCGCTGCTGCTGCTCGACCGGGAGCGGCGGGAGGCGTACGGAAGGGTGGTGGACTGGCTGCTGAGCACCGGCACCCAGCGCGCACTCATGGAGCGGACCTTCCGTCGCCCGGTCGACCCGGACGTGGAGCCCTCAGCGCCGCTGCGCGCCGACATCGGCAACGCGCTGTCCTTCCCCGACAGCCTCTCCATCGTCCAGCGGCTGATGAGCGACTACGGCGATCCCCGGAGTCGCAGCGCCGACCAGGTCGTCTTCGTCCTCGACTTCTCCACCTCGATGCGCGGCGAGCGGATGGCCGGTCTGCGCGCCGCCTTCGCGGGGCTGAGCGGCGCCGACGACACCTCCACCGGCAAGTTCGCCCGCTTCTACCGGGGCGAGCGCCTCTCGGTCGTCCGGTTCGGCGGCCGGGTGCTGGAGGAGACCACGGTGACCGTGCGCGGCGACGCCGATCTGCGCACCCTGAACCAGTCGGTCGCCGACGGCGGCTACGACGACGCCACCGCCGTGTGGACCGCGCTCGACCGGGGCTACCGCATCGCCACCGCCGCCGTCCGCGACGAACGCGCGCGTCCCGTCGCCATCGTGCTGATGACCGACGGCGAGAACAACGCGGGCATCGGCTACGAGGAGTTCCTGCGCCGCCACGAGGCCCTCGGGGCCGACGCGCGCGCGGTGCCCACCTTCGCCGTCCCTTTCGGAGAGGCCGACGCCGCCGCCCTGCGGCGGGTCGCCACGGCCACCGGCGGCCGCACGGTCGACGCGGGTCTCTCCTCCCTCTCCGAAGCCTTCAAGGAGATCCGTGGGTGTCATTGATGCTCAGTGGTGGGGCCTGTGGTGGCCCTGGCTGTTCGTCTGGGCCGTCACCGCGGCCTGTCTCGTCCTGGTCCTCGGATATGGAGGGCAGCGTCTGCGCGGTCGCCGAAAGCCCGGCGGGACCCATCTCGACATGTGCTTCTACCTGCACAAACAGCGCGTCATGGACATCTACGAGGTCGGTGGTTTCGCGCAGTCCCTGAGCCAGGAGGTCGCCCACCGGCTCCAGGTCCAGAACAACTTCGGGCTGTGGGGCAGGCTCTTCTTCTGGCTGGGCAAGGCCGAACGCGGCGTCACCCGGGAGCAGGTCACCACCTACCTCCGCGAGGCCAACCCCATGAACGTCATCGGCGTGGTCATGGACGCCATGCGCAAGGAGGACCGGGTGGTGGACGTCGACCTCATCGAGGGCGACCTCGTCCTCAACCGGGCCGGCGCCGACCGGCTGGCCCGCCGCCACCCCGACGGCGACATCCCCCTCAGCGCGCTCGGCCTGGAGTACGTCTCGGTCACCGGCGGCTTCACGGCGAAACGGGAGGAGAACGGCGTCCGCCTGAGCGCCCCCTACGGCAGCGGCGCGCAGGTGGAGATCATGTGCTTCGAGGCGCAGGGGCGGGGCGACTTCCACGAGGAGCACTACTACACGGGCAGGTTCACGGCCCGTTGCCTCGGCAAGGTGCTGGCCTGGGACGAGGAGCGGCGCCGGCTGACGCTCGACCCGGTCGCCATCTTCCGCTGAACCGTCAGGAGTTCAGCTCGGCCAGCACCCGCAGGGTGTGCGGGTCCGGCGCCAGCACCAGCAGGTCGGTCACCGGGCCCTTGCGCCACAACTCCAGCCGCGCCGCGACGCGTTCGCGGGGTCCGACGAGGGAGATCTCGTCGGCGAACGCGTCGGGCACGGCCCGCACCGCCTCCTCGCGCCGCCCGGCGAGGAACAGCTCCTGGATCCGCCGCGCCTCCTCCTCGTACCCCATGCGCGCCATCAGTTCGGCGTGGAAGTTGCGCCGGGCGTGGCCCATCCCGCCGATGTAGAAACCGAGCATGGCCTTGACCGGCAACAGCCCCTCCGCGACGTCCCGGCAGACCCGCGCCTGGGCCAGCGGCGCCACGAGGAACCCCTCGGGGGCGCCGGCCAGGGACGGCTCGTACACCTCGGGGCGCAGGGGTGACCAGTACAGGGGCAGCCAGCCGTCGGCGATCCGGGCGGTCTGCGCGATGTTCTTGGGTCCCTCCGCGCCCAGCAGGATCGGCAGATCGGGGCGGAGGGGGTGCGTGATGGGCTTCAGGGGCCTGCCGAGGCCGGTGCCGTCCGCGCCGGTGTACGGATGGGCGTGGAACCGCCCGTCCAGCTCCACGGGCCCCCGGCGCGCGAGCACCTGCCGTACGACGTCGACGTACTCCCGGGTCGCGGTCAGCGGCGAGGACGGGAACGGCCGCCCGTACCAGCCCTCCACCACCTGCGGCCCCGACAGCCCCAGCCCCAGCATCATCCGGCCGCCGCTGAGGTGGTCGAGGGTGAGGGCGTGCATGGCGGTGGTCGTCGGCGGGCGGGCCGCCATCTGCGCGACCGCCGTACCCAGCTTGATGGTGGAGGTGTGGGCGGCCAGCCAGGTCAGCGGGGTGAAGGCGTCCGAGCCCCAGGACTCCGCCGTCCACACGGAGTCGTACCCGAGCCGCTCGGCCTCCCGGGCCAGCGCGAGGTGGTCGGGGGAGGGGCCGCGGCCCCAGTAGCCGAGCGCGAGACCGAGCCGCATGGCATCTCCTGACGCTGTGTCAGCTGTTCGAGGGGCGACTGTACGACAACGGCCCCCCGCCCGGAAGGGCGAGGGGCCGTACGTACGGCGGGCGGATCAGCCGCGCTGGATCCCGCTGGTGTCCTGGAGGACACCGCGCCGGCCGTCCTGCGTCTGCGCGACCAGCGTCTGGCCGCGCTGCTCGACGGCCAGGTACCAGGTGCCCGGGGCGAGTTCGGCGATCGGGGACGGCGAGCCGTCCTCTCCGAACAGCGGACGCGGCACCGGCACCGCGAACCAGAACGGGGAGAAGTCCCCGCCGGCCGCGGGCGGTTGCTGCGGCTGGCCGTAGGGCTGGCCGGGCTGCCCCGGCTGCGACTGACCGAACCCGGCGGGCTGCTGGGCGCCCGGGTAGCCGTAACCACCCTGCGGCGGAGTGCCGTAGGGCTGGGGGGCGGCCGGGCGGGGGGCCGGGAGGAGGGCGCCCTTGAGGGCGGGGACCAGCGGGGTGGCGACGGCCGCGGCGGCCATGATCAGCGTGGCGACGAGGGCGAGGATCAGGCCCGTGCCGGCGTCGGGGCCGTCGGAGGAGTTCCCGCCGAAGTTGTTGGCGGCGCTCGCCGGGTCGAAGACGTTGCCGAGCGCGCTCCACGCGGCGAACACCGTGAAGGCGACGCCGAACTGGCCGAGGTCGAGTCCCGCGACCTTCGGTGCCTGCGGCAGCGCGTGGCCGACGACCACGAGCGCGGCGCCGATGAGACCCGCGAGCACGACACCCATCAGCACCGGGCCGCTGCCCCACAGGGTGGGCATGTCCAGGCCGGCCGGAGCGCCGTCGGTGGAGTAGAAGTCGAGGAACGACGCGATGAAGAGCAACACCGCTGCTCCGATCACCACGCCGTCGCCTCGAGTGAGGGAGCGGATATTCACTTCAGGTCCTTCGCAGGTCGTCTCGTCGTCGGCAGAGGCGTCGCTGTCACCGAGTTGGCCCAGGGCCCAGGGTGCCGAGCGCGGGAGTAGCCTCTCATCGTACGAACGGACCCTATCGTCCACCCGACCACGTGTCCGCCCGGAAGAGCCCGCGTATTACCTCCGCGTGCAGGAAACACACGATTCCGTTACCAGGCGTCTCGGTGACCGCCGGCCTCCGGGACGTCTCGGCCCGGAAGGTGCGCGACGGCGGCATCGGAGCGCGGGTGCCGCCCGGACGGATCTCCCCGCGGCTGCCCCCTACTTCCGCAGGAAGTCCGTGATGCCGTCCGCGACGCCCTGCGCCGCCTTCTGCCGCCAGGCCCCGCTGATCAGCAGTGCCGCGTCCCTGCCGTCGCGCATGTTGCCGCACTCGATGAACACCTTGGGAACCGTCGACAGATTGAGCCCGCCCAGGTCCTGACGCGTCACGAGACCGGTGCCGTTCCCCACGTAGTTGGAGGGCGCGCTGCCGGTGGCGCGGACGAAGTTTCCCGCGATGCTCGCGCCGAGTTCACGTGACGGACCCACGATCGGCCGGGTGTCGGCGGCGCCCGCGTGCACGGACGCCGGGAGGATGACGTGGAACCCGCGGTTCCCGGTCCCGGAGCCGTCCGCGTGGAGGGAGACGACCGCGTCGGCCTTCTCCTCGTTGCCGATCCGGGCCCGCTCGTCGATGCACGGCCCGTACGGGCGGTCGCCGTTCTGCGTCAGCAGCACCGTGGCGCCCTGCTCCTGAAGGAGCGTGCGCAGCCGGCGGGCGAGGTCGAGCGTGAACTCGGCCTCCGTGTAACCCGCGTTGGTCGCCGTGCCGGTCGTGTCGCATTCCTTGCGCGTCGTCCCGATGTCGACCTTGCGGTTGATCTCGGCCGTGTGCGCGAAGTTGTGCGGGTTGTGGCCGGGGTCGACGACGACGACCTTGCCCTGGAGCGAGCCCGTGCGCGCGGGCGCGGGGGCCGGTTTCCCGTCGGAGGACGAGGGGTCCTCGCCGGGCGAACCGGCGGGCGAGGGGAACGCGGGCGAGGGGAACGACGGGGCCGTGGACGGCGCCTTGGCCTCCGTGCGACCGCCTCCTGGACCGCCGCTGTCACCCACCGCCTCGTAGACCGCCCACCCGAGCAGGGCGCCCGGCACCAGGGCCGCGACGGCGACGGTCATCGCCCGGCGGCGGGAGCGGCGGGGCATGGACGAATCGAACTCCGGACCTGTGTACGGCACGCTCGCCACCCTAGCCGCCTGGGCGCCGCCACCCCGGATTGTGTGCGTCCCTCCGGGTGGCGGCCCGGTCAGATCCCGGCGGCGGTGCGCCGCAGCACCCGCAGCGAGTCCGTCGCCGAGACCTCCGTGAAGGCGCCCGAGGCGAGGGCGCGGAGGTAGACCCGGTACGGGGCCTGGCCGGTGAACTCGTCGGCGGGGTCGGGGAAGACGTCGTGGATGACGAGCAGTCCGCCGTCCGCGACATGGGGCGCCCAGCCCTCGTAGTCGGCGGTGGCGTGCTCGTCGGTGTGGCCGCCGTCCACGAAGACCAGACCGAGGGGCGCCCGCCAGATCCCCGCCACCTGCGGGGAGCGGCCCACCAGCGCCACCACGTGCTCCTCCAGGCCGGCCCGGTGCAGCGTCCGGCGGAAGGCGGGCAGGGTGTCCATCAGGCCGAGTTCGGGGTCGACCGTCTCCGGGTCGTGGTAGTCCCAGCCCGGCTGCTGCTCCTCGCTGCCCCGGTGGTGGTCGACGGTGAGCGCGGTGATGCCGGCCGCGCGGGCGGCGTCGGCGAGCAGGATCGTGGAGCGGCCGCAGTACGTGCCGACCTCCAGCAGCGGCAGTCCGAGCCGGCCGGCCTCGACGGCCGCCGCGTACAGGGCCAGGCCCTCGCCCGCGGGCATGAACCCCTTCGCCGCCTCGAACGCGGCCAGGATCTCGGGCGGGGGAGCCGCGGTCATCGCAGGAGCCTTCCGGTCGTACAGGTGTCGGGGCGCCCATGCTGCCGCACCTCCGGCCGGCGGGGTGACCGGGGGTGCGGGCGGGGGTGCGGCCGGGGGTGCCGGGAACGGCTCAGGCGGTGACCGTCCCGCCGGGGAGGGCGAGGTCCAGGTCGATCGGAGGGGCCTCGCCGGAGTGGGTGGCGGCGGCGGCGAGGGGGCCGTGTCCGGCCGCCCGCGCGGCCAGGACGTACGAGCCCCCGGCCGGGACCGCCAGCGCGTAGCTCCCGTCCTCGCCGGACAGGGTCGCGCCCGCGTGCTGTCCCCGCCGGTCGATCAGCGTGACCTTGGCACGGGCCACCGGTGTGCCGTCGGCGGCCACGACCCGGCCGCGGAAGCCCCCGAGCGTCACGGCGGCGCGCTCCAGGCCGTCGTCCTGCGCACGGCTCGCCTGCGGCTGCGGCTGCTCCGAGGGCCGGTGGCGCGGCAGGCAGAGGGCCAGGACCAGACCGACGCCGACGGCGCCGATCGCGATCAGGAAGGAGATCCGGAAGCCCTGCATGGAGGGGATCTCCACGCCCCCGACGGTGTGCGCGGTGCCGGCCAGCACCGTGCCGATGACGGCGCTGGCGGTGGACGTGCCGATGGACCGCATCAGGGCGTTGAGGCCGTTCGCCGCGCTCGTCTCGGACGCGGGCACGGCGCCGATGATCAGCGCGGGCAGCGAGGAGTAGGCGAGGCCGATGCCCGCGCCGAGGACCACCGAGATGACGACCGTCTGCCAGGCGGCGTTCATCAGGCCGAGGCCGCCGGCGTAGCCGAGGCCGATGATCAGGAGGCCGATGATCAGCGTGGTGCGCGGGCCGTAGCGGGCGGACAGCCGGGCGTAGACCGGCGCGGTGAACATCATCGTCAGGCCCAGCGGGGCCGCGCACAGACCCGCCACGACCATCGACTGGCCGAGGCCGTGGCCGGTGGCGGCGGGGAGCTGGAGGAGCTGGGGCAGGACGAGGGAGACGACGAAGAAGGCGATACCCATCATGATCGACGCGAGGTTGGTGAGAAGGACCTCGCGGCGGGCCGTGGTGCGCAGGTCCACCAGCGGCGAGGGCACGCGCAGCTCCAGCACGCCCCACAGGAGCAGCACGACGGCGGCGGCCCCGAACAGGCCGAGCGTGGTCGGTGAGGACCAGCCCCAGTCGCTGCCCTTGGTGATCGGGAGCAGGAACAGCACCAGCCCCAGGGACAGCCCGAGCGCGCCCGGCACGTCGAAGCCGCCCCCCGCGCGCACCGGGGACTCCGGTACGGCGACGAAGGTGAGGACGATGGCGACGGCGCCGAGGCCCGCGGCGCCGTAGAAGAGGGTGTGCCAGTCGGTGTTCTGCGCGACCAGGGCGGCGGCGGGCAGGGCCAGACCGCCGCCGACACCGATCGAGGAACTCATCAGACCCATGGCCGAGCCGAGCCGCTCACGCGGCAGCAGGTCGCGCATCAGCCCGATGCCGAGCGGGATGGCGCCCATCGCGAAGCCCTGGAGCGTACGGCCGACGATCATCGGGAGCACGGTGCTGCTCAGCGCGCTCACCAGCGCGCCGACCACCATCACCGAGAGGCTCAGCACCAGCAGGCGCCGCTTGCCGTAGAGGTCGCCGAGACGCCCCATGACCGGGGTGGCCACGGCACCCGAGAGAAGAGTGGACGTCAGGACCCAGGTGGCGTTGCTGGACGAGGTGTCCAGCAGCTGGGGCAGGTCCTTGATGACCGGTATGAGCAGGGTCTGCATCACCGCGACCACGATGCCCGCGAAGGCGAGCACGGGAACGACGGCGCCGCCCGCTCCGGCGGTGCGCCGGCCGGTCGTCGTGAGCGTCATGGGGTGGGGCCTCCGGGCCAAAAGATGATCGTGTCTGCGTTCATCATGAACCCCGTGCGCTCGGGCAACTATTCCGGTGCCGCGGGGCGCCGGTGAATCCTTGACCCACTCATGGGCATCTGATCTTTCGTCAGTCGCCCTGATCCTTTCTCGGTGGAGCCGGAGGCCGCCGTGCCAGGACCGCCGTGTCAGGACCGTCGTGCCAGGCCCGTCGTGTCAGGACCGTCGTGCCAGGCCCGTCGTGTCAGGCGAAGGGCCCGTCCGCGCCGAAGGCGAACGCGGCGAAGCGCTCCCCAATACGGCGGTGGGTGGCGGCGTCGGGGTGCAGGTCGTCGGGGAGGGGGAGCTCGGCGTGGTCGGCCTCGCCGTAGAGCTCGCGGCCGTCCAGGTGGTGGAGGTGGGGGTCGTCGGCCGCACGCTGCTCGACGATCCGTGACAGTTCGGTGCGAATGACGTTCAGGGTGAGCTTTCCGGAAGCCGTCTCCGCGGGGTCGCCCGCCGCCCGGAACCGGAGCCGGCCCGCGCTGAGCTCGCCGAGGTCGAAGAGGCAGGGGCCGGGGGTGTCCTCGTGCATCGGGCACAGGATCGGCGAGACCACCAGGAGGGGCGTGGTGGGGTGACCCTCGCGGATCGTGTCGAGGAAGCCGTGGACGGCGGGGGTGAAGGCGCGCAGCCGCATCACGTCGAGGTTGACCAGATTGATTCCGATCTTGACGCTGATCAGGTCGGCGGGGGTGTCCCGCAGGGCGCGCGCGGTGAACGGGTCCAGTACGGCGTTGCCGCTCAGGCCCAGGTTGATCAACTCTGCGCCGCCCAGGGATGCGGCGAGCGCCGGCCAGGTGGTGCTGGGGCTCGCGGCGTCGGAGCCGTGGCTGATGGAGCTGCCGTGGTGCAGCCAGACCGGGCGGCCGGAGTCGGGGGCCGGCTCGACGGGGGCGTCGGCGCGCAGGGCGACGAGTGCGGTGATCTCGTTGTGCGGAAGCCAGATCTCGACGGTCTTGTCGTGGTCCGGCAGGCCGCCGAAGCGGACGGTGCCGGGCTTCCCGGGGCGCAGTTCGGTGGCGCCGGTCGTCATGTCCGTCGTGACGACGTCGCCGCCGGGCGCGGTGGCCCGGCCGGTCAGCCGGCCGTTGATCACCAGGTCGTAGACGCCGTCCGGGCGAGGCGGGGCTCCGGTGTAGGCCCGCTTGGTGGGGAGTGTGTCCAGCTCGATCGCGGTGGCCCGGGTGCGCAGGGCCAGGCGGACGCCGGAGGGCTGGGACTCGGCCATCTCCAGCTGCGCGTCCGTGTTCTGGGCGCGGGCGGCGGCGGGCAGCCGGTGCGGGAGCAGGCCGTGCGGGGTGCGCTCGACGTCGAGGGCGCCGCGGAGGTGGGCCGGGGTGAGGGGGACGGGTGTCAGGGGGGAAGGTGCGGAGGGGGTGGTGGTCCAGGAGTCCATGGCCTCTGCCTCTGTCGTTTCTCGGGGCTTACGGGGACGCGGTGGTGTGCTGACGCGCTGACGCCGTGGTGCGGTCAGGCCGCGGGCCAGTTGCGCAGGAGGGCGTCGAGGGCGTCGAGGACGCGGTTCCAGGACTCCTCGGAGTCGGGGGCGCTGTGGCTGAAGCCGCCCGCCAGCTCCAGGGAGACGTAACCGTGGAAGACGCTGCCCAGCATGCGGACCGCGTGGGTCTGCTCGGGTTCCGTGAGGTCGTAGCCGCGCAGGATGGCGCGCGTCATCGCCGCGTGCCGGACGCCCGCGCTCGCGGCGGCCGTCTCGGGGGCGAGCCGGAGCTGGGCGGCGGCGTAGCGGCCGGGGTGCTCGCGGGCGTAGTCGCGGTAGACGTGGGCGAAGGCGGTGAGGGCGTCCTTGCCGGCCCGTCCGGCCAGGGCGTCGGCGGCGCGGTCGGCCATCTCCTCCAGCGCGAGCAGGGCGATCCGGGTCCTCAGGTCGTCCGAGTTGCGCAGGTGCGAGTAGAGGCTGGCGACCTTGACGTCGAAGCGGCGGGCGAGCGCGGAGACGGTCACCTGGTCGAAGCCGACCTCGTCGGCCAGCTCGGCGCCCGCCCGCGTGAGGCGTGCGGTGGTCAGCCCTGCGCGTGCCATCGGCTATGACTCCCTTCCCCTTTTCCGATTCCCAGTCTGCATTTGCCTAAAGCTTTTAGGCAAATGGCAAGAGGGAGATGGGGGGAGCTGAGGGTCATGGGCCCTACGCCCGAGGGCGGAGAAGCCTTGGGGCCAATCTCCGATGCGCCGCGAGTGCGACGGTTGAGAGCATGGCCCCCATGCTCAGAGCCGCAGCGGACCCCCGCACGTCCCGTCGTACCGACGTCCCCGCCTGGCTGGTGGTCGCGCTCGCCTGTTCCGGACAGTTCCTCGTCGTCCTCGACGTGTCCGTCGTGAACGTGGCGCTGCCCTCGATGCGCGCCGATCTGGGGCTGAGCGGGCCGGGGCTCCAGTGGGTGGTGAACGCCTACGCGATCGCCTTCGCCGGGTTCCTGCTGCTCGGCGGGCGGGCCGGGGACCTGTACGGGCGCAAGCGGATGTTCCTGGTCGGGCTCGCGCTGTTCACCCTGGCCTCGCTGGGCGGCGGGGTGGCCCGGGAGGGCTGGGAACTGCTGGTCGCGCGGGCGGTGCAGGGCCTGGGGGCGGCCGTGCTGGCGCCCGCGACGCTGACGATCCTCACCTCCGCGGTGCCGGAGGGCGCGGCCCGGGCGCGGGCGATAGCGACCTGGACGGCGGTCGGCGCGGGAGGCGGCGCCGCGGGCGGGCTGGTCGGGGGCCTGCTGGTCGACGCGCTGTCGTGGCGGTGGGTGCTGTTGATCAACGTGCCGATCGGGGCGGTCGTCCTGCTCGGCGCGCTGTGGGGGCTGCCGGAGAGCCGGGCCGGGGAGCGGCGGCGGCTCGATCTGCCGGGCGCGGTGCTGGTGACGGCGGGACTGGGGACGCTGGCGTTCGGGATCTCGCAGACCGAGGCCGAGGGGTGGACGGCCGCGGCGACGGTGGTGCCGCTGATCGCCGGGCTCGTCCTGCTCGGACTGTTCGTGCTGGTCGAGGCGCGTACGGCCGCCCCGCTGATGCCGCTGCGGCTGTTCCGGCTGCGGGCCGTGGCGTCGGCGAACGCGGCGATGGTGCTGTGCGGCTCGGCGATGTTCTGCATGTGGTTCTTCATGACGCTGTACGCCCAGAACGTGCTCGGCTACACGCCGCTGGAGGCCGGACTCGCCCTGGTGCCCAGTTCGCTGGCCGTGGTGGTCGGCTCCAAACTCGCGCCCCGGCTGATGCGGGGCGCGGGGGCGCGGAACGTGGCCGTGCTCGGGTCCGCGGTGGCCGCGGTGGGCTTCGGCTGGCAGTCGACGATCACCGTCGACGGCGGGTATCTGACGGCGATCATGTTCCCTGGCGTCCTGATGATGCTGGGCGCCGGGCTGGTGGCGACACCGCTGGCCGCGCTGGCCATGTCGGGGGCGGAGCCGGGGGAGGCGGGAGTGGTCTCCGGTCTGATCAACACCTCCCGCACGATGGGCGGTTCGCTGGGACTCGCGGTGATGTCGACGCTGGCGGCGGCCCGCACCGCGAGCAGCTCGCCCCTGACGCCGGACGCGGCGGGACCCGCGGCACTGGTGGAGGGCTACGCCCTGGCGTTCCGGGCGAGCGCGGGGGTGCTGGTGGTGGGGGCGGCGCTGATGGTGGTGTGGCTGCCGCGGAGGGTGAGGCTGGGGCGGGCGGGGGTGTAGGCGCTGGGGCGGGGCTGGGAGTCGGGGCGGGTGGGGCGTGGGCGGTCGGGGTTCGGGTGCCTGGGCGGTTGGGGGTTTGGGCGGTCGGGGTTCGGGTGCCGGGGTGGGTGAGGGGCTGGGCGGTCGGGGTTCGGGTGCCGGGGTGGGTGAGGGGCTGGGCGGTCGGGGTTCGGGTGCCTGGGCGGTTGGGAGTCTGGGCGGCCGGGGGCTCGGGTACCTGGGCCGTCGGGGGTTCGGGTACCTGGGCGTGTGAGGGGCTGGGCGGCCGTGGGTTCAGGTGCCGGGGTGCGTGGGGGTCTGGGCCGTCGGGGCTTCGGGTGCCGGGGTGGGGCCGGGGCGACGCAGCCTCTGCGGTGGCGGGGCCTCAGGCTGCCGGCGGGCTCGGCCGGTGCGCGGTGTTCGCGTCGGCCAGGGCCGGATCGATCACCGTCTCGCCGGTGAGGGCGCGACGGATCGCCGTGGTCAGGTCCTCCAGGGGGCCGTCCTTGACCAGGAGGCCGGCGGCTCCCGAGGCCAGGGTGCGCTCCAGCAGACCGGGGCGGGCGTGGGTGGTGAGGAGGAGGACGCGGCAGTCGGGTACCTGCCGGCGCAGGGCGCCGGCGGCGTCCGGGCCGTCGATGCCGGGGAGTTCCACGTCGAGCAGGGCCACGTCGGGGCGGTGTGCGAGGGCCGCGTCCACCAGGGTCTCCCCGCTCGGCACCTGGGCGACCACCCGCATGTCCCCCACCAGGCCGAGGAGTGCGGCGAGCCCTCCGCCGCTCATCGCCCCGTCCCCGGCGAGCAGCACCCTGACGGACCTGGCGGGCCGGTGGTCACGGGGCATCTCGTTCACGGGGTCAGCGTAGGCACAAGGACGTGGTCGCCGCCCGTGCGAGAACGTGAACAAAGCTCACCTGACATGCCGTCAGGAGCCTTCCCAACTCCGACGGGCTCGGCTATACAGAGGTTCGCCGTACTGGAACGCGTTCTAGAACGGGCGGGTTTCACGGCCTCGTGACGACCTCGGTGCGGCCGACGGTGCGGACGGTCGCACCGAGGTTCCCAGCCCCGCGAGCATTCAGGAGCCCCATGCCCATCGACGCAGCCAAGGCGCTCGCCACCCCGCCCCGGACCGGCGAGATCGCCTGGACCGCCAAGGACGTCCTGCTCTACCACCTCGGCATCGGCGCCGGCCTCCCGGCCACCGACCCCGACGAACTGCGCTACACCCTGGAGTCCCGACTGCACGTCCTGCCGAGCTTCGCCACCGTCGCCGGCTCGGGCGCGCCCGGCGCGATCAGCGGGCTGTCCCTGCCGGGCGTGGAGGTCGACCTGGCCCGCGTCCTGCACGGCGGCCAGACGCTCCAGGCGCACCGGCCGATCCCGGCGACCGGCAGCGCGACCGTGACCTCCCGCATCGCCGGCGTGTACGACAAGGGCAAGGCCGCCGTCCTCGTCCTGCGCACCGAGGCCGCCGACACCGAGGGCCCGCTGTGGACCAACGACGCGCAGATCTTCCTGCGCGGAGAAGGCGGATTCGGCGGCGACCGCGGGCCGTCCGCCCGCCTCGAACCGCCCGCCGGACCGCCCGAGCGGACCGTGGAGCGGACCGTCCGCGAGGACCAGGCGCTGCTCTACCGTCTCTCCGGGGACTGGAACCCGCTGCACGCCGACCCCGAGTTCGCCAAGGTCGCCGGGTTCGAACGGCCCATCCTGCACGGGCTGTGCACCTACGGCATGACGCTCAAGGCCGTCGTGGACACGCTGCTCGGCGGCGACGTGACCCGGGTGCGCTCGTACGTCACACGGTTCGCGGGCGTGGTCCATCCGGGCGAGACGCTGCGCGTCCGCATGTGGCCGGGGGAGTCGGACGTCCGCGTCGCCGTGAGCTCGGTCGAACGGGACGACGCGCCGGTCCTGGCCGACACCGTCGTCCAGCACACGTGAAAGCCTCTTGAGGGGAGCCGCACCATGCGCGCAGCCGTACTGCACGAGATCGGCCAGGAGAAGCTGGAGATACTCGACGACGTCGAGACGGTGGGCTTCGGCCCCGGCAAGGTCAGGATCCGGGTGCGCGCCGCGGGGCTGTGCCACTCCGACCTGTCCGCGATGAACGGGGTGCTGCCGCAGCCGGCGCCGTTCGTGCCGGGACACGAGGGCGCCGGTGAGATCACCGAGGTCGGTGAGGGGGTCACCGGCCTGAAGCCCGGCGACCGGGTCGTCGTCTGCTGGCTGCCCGCCTGCGGTGCCTGCCCCTCCTGCGGACGCGGCCAGCCCCATCTGTGCCTGGCCGGCTTCATGAACGCGGGCACCCCCAACTACCGGCGTCCCGGCGGAGACCTCTTCGGCTTCGCCGGGACCGGCACCTTCGCCGAGGAGGTCGTCGTCGACGCCAGCTGCGCGGTGCCGATCCCGGACGACGTTCCCTACGACATCGCCGCCCTCATCGGCTGCGGGGTCACCACCGGACTCGGCGCCGCCCTCAACACCGCCGACGTGGAGGCGGGCGCGTCCGTCGCCGTCATCGGTTGCGGCGGCGTGGGCATCTCCGCGATCCAGGGCGCGCGGCTGAAGGGCGCCGCCGAGATCGTCGCCGTCGACCCGGTCGCCGGACGCCGGGAGGCCGCGCTGCGGTTCGGGGCCACCCGGGCCGTGGCGCCGGACGAACTGGCCGACGCCAAGCAGCAGGTGACGGCCGGCGAGGGCTTCGACTACGTCTTCGAGGTCGTCGGCAAGTCGGCCACCGCCCGTACCGCCTACGAGACCACCCGGCGCGGCGGCACCCTGGTCGTCGTCGGAGCGGGCGCCATGGACGACTTCCTCCAGCTCAACATGTTCGAGCTGTTCTTCGACGAGAAGCGGATCCTGCCGTCGATGTACGGCGGTGGTGACGTGCTGCGCTCCTACGAGCGGACGATCGCGCTGTGGCGCGCGGGCCGGATCGACCTCGCGGGTCTGATCACCCACCGGGTGCAACTCGCCGGGATCAACGAGGCCCTCGACCAGATGCGCACGGGAACCTCCCTGCGCACCTGCATCGAGATCTGAGCAGCCGAGCCGATCGAGATCCGAGCGACCGAGCCGATCGGGATCCGAGCAGAAGCCGATCGGGATCCGAGCAGCCGAGCCGATCGGGATCCGAGCAGTCGAGCCGAAGGGGCCGGGAATGCCACTGCCACTCGAAGGGTTGTCCGCGATCGTCACCGGCGCCGGACGCGGACTCGGCCGGGCCGAGGCGCTGGAGCTGGCCCGGCTCGGCGCGGCCGTCGTCGTCAACGACCACGGGCAGCCCGGCCGGGACGGCACCGGAGGGGCCTCGGCCGGTCCCGCCGAGGACACGGTCGCCGAGATCCGCGCGGCGGGCGGCACGGCCGTCGCGCACACCGGGGACGTCGCCGACCACCAGCAGGCCGAGGCGCTGGTCGCGCTGGCCGTCGAGGAGTTCGGCAGGCTCGACATCCTGGTCAACAACGCGGGCATCCTGCGCGACCGCATGGTCTTCTCCATGACGGAGGACGAGTGGGACGCGGTGATACGGGTCCACCTCAAGGGCCACTTCAACACCACCCGCTTCGCCGCCGCGCACTGGCGGGAACGGGCCAAGGCGACGGGCGGGACCGTGTACGGGCGGATCGTGAACACCTCCTCGGAGGCGTTCCTCGCGGGTTCGGCCGGACAGCCCAACTACGCGGCGGCCAAGGGCGGCATCGTGGGGCTCACCACGTCCACCGCGCACGCCCTGGCGAAGTACGGGGTCACGGCCAACGCCATCTGCCCGCGAGCCCGGACCCGGATGACCGAGGACGTGTTCACCGACGTACCGGCTGACGGACTCGATCCGCTCGCCCCCGAGCACGTGGCCCCGCTGGTCGGCTATCTGGCGGCACCGGCGGCCGGGCGGATCAACGGACAGCTGCTCGTCGTGCACGGCGGCATGGTGGCGGTCGTCGAACGGCCCCGGGTGCGCGCGAAGTTCGACAGCAAGCAGGACAGGTTCACCCACGACGAACTGGACACGCTGCTGACGCCGCACTTCGCCGAGCGGGAACGGGGCGAGACGTTCGCGGCGGTGGAGGTGCTCGGGCTGCGGCGCGAGTAGAGCCGGCGGCGGATCCGTCCACCGAGGGCGAGGCCCCGTCCACCGAGAGGTGAACGGGGCCTCGGTCACGACCTATTGACTGACTGTCAGAAGCTCGCCGACTCGTTCCGCTGTTCCAGCGGCTTGCGGTGCCGGCCGTGAGGGGCCGACTCGGAGTCGTGCGTCGAGACCGGACCCCGGTGCCGGCCCTGGCCGGTGGAGTCCTGGACCTCGGGCAGCGGCTGGGACGTGATGGTGTCGCTCATCGGAAGAAATTCACCCCGTCAACATGATCTTTTGCTCACAGCCGGGCGAGTGTAACCAGGACACCTCGGGACCGATCCAGGCGCACACGCCATCCGGCACTACTTCGTTACCTACTTGCCATACGACCGCCCAACGGTGCCTGTTGCAACGGCACCGGACGCGGCGCCCCAGGCTCCGGAGGATCCGGTTCCGACGACTCCACGGCGGTCCCAGCCGATGGAGCCGCGCCGTCCGGAACCGAATCCTCCGGGCTTGTGTACCCCCCGTACCCCCCGTACCCCCCGTACCTCCCGTCGCCCCCGTCCCCCGTCCGGGCGCCCCCGTCGCCCCCGTACGCCGCCTGCCGTGGCACCGCCCACTCGGCCACCCCGCACGCCGCCCCCTCGGTGGCGTACGGCAGCCGCAGCACACCGTCCCTGGTCCACAGGCCGGCCCCGGCCAGCCATCCCTGCGGTGCCGGAAGATGCCGCACCTGACGCTCGGCCGGCCGCCACACGCCCACCCAGCCGCCGTCCGGGCCGTCGATGCGCAGCGCCACCCCGCAGCTCTCCGGCGTCAGCACCTGCCCCGGCTGGATCGCGAACGGTGTCACCGCGCACTCCGGGGCCGAGCGCAGGCAGTCCGGGAACCGCACCGGCAGCGTGCTGCCCAGCACTCCCCAGCCCAGCCGGCCGCCCTCGCCGGGGCAGGGCGCGTCGGAACGGATGAGGAGCAGTCCGCTGTCGGCGTCGGCGAGCAGCAGCCGGTCGTCGCTGTCGGCGGCGATCTGGAGCAGCGGCGACACCTCGCCGCCGCGCCCGAGATCCACCACCACCGTCTTCGTCCGGCCGCCGGACTCCCGGTCCAGGGCCAGCAGCCGTCCCGTCCCGTCCAGCCACACCCCGCCCGAGCAGCGCCCGGGGACCCGGGCGACGTGCTCCGGTCCGAACGCGCCGCCCGCGACCAGCCACACGGTGCTGGACTCGGGGCCGACGGCGAGGGCGTACGCCAGCTCGCCGCCCGGCGCCGGCGGCAGCAGCCGCAGCCGGGTGCCCGGGTCGGGGCACTCGACGGCGCCGAGGGGGAGTTCGCCGGTGCCGGGGCCGGTCGGGTACAGCAGCGAGAAGGCGTGCCGGCCGGCGGCGAGGCGGCTGATGAGCACCCGGCCGTCACTCATCGGCTGCACCTCGGTGCCCGGCTCCTCGGGCTGGTCCCCGGGCAGCGGCACGGCGTAGGGCTCGGGCCCGTCCAGCGTCCAGCGCTCCGGGAACCAGGAGTCGCCGCTGGGGGCGAGGCGCGCGGCGTACGTGCCGTCCACCGTGATCACACAGTCCGGCTGCGGGGAGGGTGTGTCCTCGCTCCCGGCCATGGCCTCGACAACACATGCAGTCATCGTTGGGTCACCTCCAGCGACGAAACTAGTTTTCGTACGCACGGGCGGGGAACCGGCCGACGGCCCCTTCACACATAAGGGTGGCCGTCCGGCGGTTCGACTGAGGAAACGGCGACGGGTGTGCTGAACGTGGCGGGGGCGGCGCCACAGGTTCAACGGCGCAGAGGGGCCAGGTAGCCTTTGTCACGTGCCCCGTCTGTCTGAAGTCATCGCCGCGCTGGAGAACCTGTGGCCCGCCGAGCGGGCCGAGTCCTGGGACGCGGTCGGCACGGTCGTGGGCGATCCCGAGCAGGACGTCACCCGGGTGCTGTTCGCCGTCGACCCCGTCCGGGAGACGGTCGACGAGGCGGTGATGCTGGACGCCGACCTGCTGGTCACCCACCACCCGCTCTATCTGCGCGGGACGACGACGGTCGCGGCGAGCCACTTCAAGGGCCGCGTCGTACACACCCTCATCAAGAACGACATCGCGCTGCACGTCGCCCACACCAACGCCGACAGCGCCGACCCCGGCGTCAGCGACGCGCTGGCCGGGGCGCTGGACCTGCGGGTCCTGCGGCCCCTGGTGCCGGACGCGAGCGACCCCGACGGACGCCGCGGTCTCGGCCGGGTCTGCGAACTGGACCACCCGATGACCGTGCGCGCGTTCGCCGCCCGCGCCGCCGAACGGCTCCCCGCCACCGCGCAGGGCATCCGCGTGGCCGGCGACCCCGAGGCCCTGATCCGCACCGTCGCCGTCAGCGGCGGCTCCGGCGACAGCCTCTTCGACGCCGTACGGGCGGCCGGTGTCGACGCCTTCCTCACCGCGGACCTGCGCCACCACCCGGTCTCCGAGTTCGTCGCGGACCGCGCCCACAGTCCCCTCGCGCTGCTCGACGCGGCGCACTGGGCCACCGAGTGGCCCTGGTGCGAGCTGGCCGCCGCCCAGCTCGACGAGATCTCCGACCGCCACGGCTGGGACCTGCGGGTCCACGTCTCCAAGACGGTCACCGACCCCTGGACCGCCCACGCGGCCTCACCCCACTCGACAGCAGGAGCCCCCAACTGAACGCCGCGCCCGCCGACCAGATCCGACTCCTCGACGTCCAGGCCCTCGACGTCCGCCTCCAGCAGCTCGCGCACCGCCGGAAGTCGCTGCCCGAGCACGCCGAGATCGAGTCGCTGTCCAAGGACCTCGTCCAGCTGCGCGACCTGCACGTGGCCGCGCAGACCGAGGAGAGCGACTGCGCCCGCGAGCAGACCAAGGCCGAGCAGGACGTCGACCAGGTGCGCCAGCGCGCCGTCCGCGACCAGCAGCGCCTCGACTCCGGCGCGGTCACCTCCCCGAAGGACCTGGAGAACCTCCAGCGCGAGATCGTCTCCCTCGCCAAGCGGCAGGGCGACCTGGAGGACGTCGTCCTGGAGGTGATGGAGCGCCGGGAGTCCGCGCAGGAGCGGGTCACCGAACTGACCGAGCGCGTCGGCGCCGTCCAGGCGAAGAGCGACGACGCGACCGCGCGCCGGGACGCCGCGTTCCAGGAGATCGACGGCGAGACGGCGTCGGCGACCAAGGAGCGCGAGGTCGTCTCCGGCTCGGTCCCGGCGGACCTGCTCGCCCTCTACGACAAGCTGCGCGCCCAGCAGGGCGGCATCGGCGCGGCCAAGCTCTACCAGCGGACCTGCCAGGGCTGCCGCCAGGAGCTGGCCATCACCGAGATGAGCGAGATCCGCAAGGCCGCGCCGGACACGGTGGTGCGGTGCGAGAACTGCCGCCGCATCCTGGTGCGCACCTCCGAGTCGGGGCTGTAAGGGGCCGTCGCGGTGCGGGAGTTCATCGTCGAGGCGGACGGCGGTTCCCGGGGCAACCCGGGGCCCGCGGGCTACGGTGCCGTGGTGCTCGACGCGGCGACGGGCGGGACGCTCGCGGAGAGCGCGGAGTACCTGGGCGTCGTCACCAACAACGTCGCCGAGTACCGGGGACTCCTGGCCGGGCTGCGCGCGGCCCACGCCCTCGACCCGACCGCGACGGTGCGCGTCCGGATGGACTCCAAGCTGGTCGTGGAGCAGATGTCCGGCCGCTGGAAGATCAAGCACCCCGACATGAAGCCGCCGGCCATGGAGGCGGGACGGATCTTCCCCGCGGGGCAGGTGACGTACGAGTGGATCCCGCGCGAGCGCAACAAGCACGCGGACCGGCTGGCCAACGAGGCGATGGACGCGGGTGTGCGGGGAGAGGAATGGACGCCCTCGTCCTCCCCGGCCTCAAGCCCCACGGCCTCAAGCCCCACGGCCTCAAGTCCCCCTTCCGCGAACGAGGATGACGTGAACGCCGCGCGCAACGTCGCCACACCCCAGGTCGGCTGGGGTGCCCCCGACATGGGCGCGCCCGCGACGTTCGTGCTGCTGCGGCACGGCGAGACGCCCCTCACGCCGGAGAAGCGCTTCTCGGGCAGCGGCGGCAGCGACCCCTCGCTCTCCGCCGTCGGCCGGGAGCAGGCCGAGCGGGTGGCCCTCGCCCTGGCGCGGCGCGGGACGATCCAGGCGGTCGTCTCCTCCCCGCTCGCGCGGACCCGTGAGACCGCCGGCATCGTCGCCGCCCGCCTCGGCCTGGAGGTCGGCATCGACGACGGGCTGCGCGAGACCGACTTCGGCGCCTGGGAGGGCCTCACCTTCGCCGAGGTGCACCAACGCCACCCCGACGACCTGAGCGCCTGGCTGGCCTCGCCGGACGCCGAACCCACCGGCGGCGGCGAGAGCTTCGCGGCGACGGCCACCCGGATCGCCGCGACCCGCGACAAGCTGATCTCCGCCCACACCGGCCGCACGGTCCTGCTGGTCACGCACGTCACCCCGGTCAAGACCCTGGTGCGCCTCGCGCTGGGCGCCCCGCCCGAGTCCCTGTTCCGCATGGAGCTCTCGGCGGCGTCCCTGTCGGTCGTGGCGTACTACGCCGACGGCAACGCCAGCGTGCGCCTGCTCAACGACACGTCGCACCTGCGCTGAGCGCGGCGGCCTCCCGGGCCAGCTCCTCGATCCGCGCCCAGTCCCGCGCCGCCACCGCGTCCGCCGGGACCATCCAGCTCCCGCCCACGCAGCCGACGTTGGGCAGCGCCAGATACTCCGGCGCCGACGCGAGCCCGATCCCGCCCGTCGGGCAGAACCGCGCCTGCGGCAACGGCCCGGCGAGCGACTTCAGATACGCCGTGCCCCCCGCGGCGGCCGCCGGGAAGAACTTCATCTCCCGCACCCCGCGCTCCAGCAACGCCACCACCTCGGACGTCGTCGACACCCCCGGCAGATACGGCACCCCGGACCGCCGCATCGCCTCCAGCAGTGCGTCCGTCCATCCCGGGCTCACCAGAAAGCGCGCGCCGGCGGCCACGGCGTCCTCGACCTGCCCCGGGGTGATCACCGTCCCGGCCCCGACCACCGCGTCCGGCACCGCCGCGCTGATCGCCCGGATCGCGTCGAGCGCGTCCGGCGTCCGCAGCGTCACCTCGATCGCCGGCAGCCCCCCGGCGACCAGCGCCCGTGCGAGCGGTACGGCGTCGGCGGCGTCGGGGAGGACGACCACGGGGACGACGGGAGCGAGATCGAGCACGGAGTCGGGCACGGCGTCGGCCATGGAGTCGGTCATGGGCCATATCGTGCCCGGGTCGTGCAGCATGCGCAAAGCTCGTTGCACATGCTGCAATGGCATGCCGGTGCGGCTCAGTGGATCTCGTCCATTCAGTGGATCTCGTCCACCAGCACGTCCAGGGACCAGGGCCGCCCCGCCCCCGCCGGCGCCTCGGCCTCCACCACATAGCCCAGGTCCCGCAACGCCTCCACCAACTCCGCCGGGCCCTTCGGCGCCGTCCCCGCCAGGAGCAGGTCGCGCACGATCCGCCCCTTGGTCGCTTTGTTGAAGTGGCTGACCACCTTGCGCGTCGGCGCGTGCAGCACCCGTACCGTCGCCGTCCGCCCCGCCACCTCGCCCTTCGGCTTCCACGCCGCCGTGTAGGCCGACGACCGCAGGTCCAGCACCAGCCCGCTGCCCGCCGCCTCGGGCAACGCGGAGGCCATCGCCGTACGCCAGTGCGTGCCCAGCGCGCCCAGGCCGGGCAGCCGCACCCCCATCGAGCAGCGGTACGAGGGAATCCGGTCCGTCACCCGGACCGCGCCCCACAGCCCCGAGAACACCAGCAGCGAGCGCGCGGCACGCCGCTTGGCGGCCGCGTCCAGCGAGGCCAGGTCCAGGGCGTCGTACAGCACACCCGTGTAGATCTCCGAGGCCGGCCGCGCCCCGTCGGTGCGCAGCCCGGTGTTCTTGGCGACCTCGCCGCGCAGTCCCTCGCTCAGCCCCAGCACCTCGCGCGCCTTGACCTCGTCACCGGCGCACAGCTCGACCAGTTCGTCGAGGACGGCCTCCCGGGCGGCGTTCAGCTCGGGCAGCGCGAGCGACTCCAGCTTGAGCGGTGCGCCCCGGCCGGAGGACGCCTTCCCCTCCGAGGGCGGCAGCAGGACCAGCACGGATTCTCCTTCCCTAGACCTCCGCGCCAGGGTACGGGCTCGTGCCCGCACTCTTGAGCCCCTGGGTGACCGCCCTGACGAGGGCGTCGGCCTCGTCCGTGTACAGGCGCACCAGGCGCACCTCCCGCCGCCGGCCGAGGAAGGTCGTGTACGTGACGGGCTCGGCCAGCTCCAGCGTGACCGTCGTCTGCCCGCCGATCTCGACGTCGAGCACGCCGTCGGCCTTCTCGTGCGTCAGGCGCAGCTCACGCCGGACGGCCGCGATCCGCTCCAGCGGTATCCGCAGGTCGAGGTGGGCGGCCTTGCGGACCCGCAGGGCGCCCGGCTCCAGCACGTGCGGCCGCACGACGGACGCGGCGTGCAGACCGATCACGAAGAGAACGGTGTACACGTCCAGGACCAGCACCACGTGATGCACGGCCGGCCACCGCGCCAGCAGCACGGACATCACGACGGTCTCGACCACGCACACGAACGTGAACCCCATCAGCAGCGCGCTCTGCCCGCTCGCGTAGCCGAAGGCCCGCCCGCCGCCGACGCCCTGCCGCCGCCGGGCCACCCACAATCCGAGGCACACGTAGAGCTGCACCTCATGCCACACCAGCCGGTACGCCGTGCTCGCCGCGCTCCTCATCGCGTCCCCCCGGAGGCGAGCCGCAGCGCCCGGCGGATGGCCTCGGCCTGGGCGGGGGCCAGGTCGGCATACAGGGCGCGCAGGAAGCCGTGCTCGTGCTCGACGGGTTTCGCGGCGACCAGCTCGGGCGGCATCAGCCCCGCGAGCGCGCGGGCCGCCTCCTCCACCCGCGGGTCGTCCGTCGCGGCTTCGACGAGCGCGTCGAGCAGGGCGTATGCCTCGTGCGCCCGCGCGACGGCGTCGGGGCCGGTCAGCGCGCCACCGACGGCGGCCAGCAGCCGCTCCCGCTCCTCCGGGCCGGCCGCGGTCTCCAGGAGCGCGAAGATCTCGCGGTCCTTGGCGGCCATGGGGGAGTCGGAGGCGGGCGCCAGCCCGGCGAACAGCTCCGCCAGCTCCGGCGAGACGGGCCCCTCGGCGGGCAGCTCCGCCGCGTCCAGCAGGACCCGCAACCTGGCCCGGCTCTCCCGGACGGCAGCCTCCTGCCGCGCCAGATCCGCGTCCAGCTCCTCCAGCACCTCGCTCAGGTCCCGTCCCGCGTCCTCCGCGAGCACGTCCCGCACCTCGGGCAGCCCCAGCCCCAACTCGGTCAGCCGCCGGATCCGCGCGAGGACGACGGCGTGGCGCAGGGTGTAGTCCCGGTACCCGTTGGCGAGCCGCTCGGGCTCGGGCAACAGCCCGAGATGGTGGTAGTGCCGCACGGTCCGCGTCGTGACGCCGACCGCGGCGGCGAGTTCTCCGATCCGCATGGGTCCAGTAGAGACGTTGACGTCGCGGCAAGGTCAAGCGGGCCGTGCCCTGACCGGGCACGTGATCGTGTGCCACGATCGAGGGAGCGGTTTCCGATCTCTCGGACAGGTGATCAGCCGATGTCCCACGCTGGCGAGCGACCGAAGGAGGGGCGTGACATGACTGCCATGGCCCACGAGCCGATGACGCAGGAAGAGGTCCTGCTCGAAGGCTTCCTCGCCCTGGACACCCCGGAGGGCTTCCGGGCCGAGCTGATCGAGGGGGAGATCGTCGTGACGCCGCCGCCGGACGGGGATCATGAGGACTACATCGGGCTGATCGTGGAGCAAGTGCTCCTGCACGCCCGGATTCGGATGCAGTTCGCCGGGACGAAAGGGCTGGTCCTGAGCGGAGACGGGTCCCTGACGGATCGCGTGATCCCTGATGCCACCTTCGCACCCAGAGAACTTCGCCTCTTCCGCGGCGCCGATTCCTGGATGCCCTGTGAGGGCGTCGCCATGGTCCTGGAGGTGACGTCCACCAAGCCCAAGGCGGACCGCGAGACCAAGCGCCGTTGCTACGCGCGCGGCGGGATCCCCCTCTACCTCCTGGTCGACCGAGACGGCTCCGCGATCACCCTGTTCAGCACGCCGGAGAGGGGGGACTACCGGGAGCACCTCACCCGCCCCCTGGGCAAGCCGCTGCCCCTCCCCGCCCCCTTCGCCTTCGAGCTGGAGACCGTGGACTTCCTCTGACCTCTCGCCCGGTACCATGGTCGACACGGCAGACGAGCCGGGCGGGCGGCCGCGTGGAGGTCCTTGTGGATCTCCCCGAGGAACGTCCGGGCTCCACAGGGCAGGGTGGTGGCTAACGGCCACCCGGGGTGACCCGCGGGACAGTGCCACAGAAAGCAGACCGCCCGGCGCTTCGGCGCTGGGTAAGGGTGAAACGGTGGTGTAAGAGACCACCAGTGCCCAGGGTGACCTGGGCAGCTAGGTAAACCCCACCCGGAGCAAGGTCAAGAGGGGACACCTCGGTGTCCCTGCGCGGACGTTCGAGGGCTGCCCGCCCGAGTCCGCGGGTAGACCGCACGAGACCGGCGGCAACGCCGGTCCTAGATGGATGGCCGTCGCCCCGGCCCCCGCGAGGGAACCGGGGAACAGAACCCGGCGTACAGCCCGACTCGTCTGCCGCTGTCCGCGGTTTTGTCCTGGGAAAAGCATCCGACCCGCGGTTCGCCTTGCCGGAAAACTGGTCAGTAGCCTTCCGTTTTCGTCGGAAGTTTCGGTATTTTCCGGGATCGCCTTGTGGTGATCTTTTTGCTTCTGCTTCCATTGGCATTCGGTCGGTCAGCGCACGGAGATGCTCCGGGCTTCCTCGGTCGTGCAAGGAGCGCGCTTTGCCATTTCCCCTGATCGTTGTCGGTGCCGTGCTGGCGGGTGGAGCGATCGGGACGGCCATCACCGTCCACCGGCTCAAGCGTCCGGCGAAGATCATCCTGCTCGGTGAAGGGATGAGCGGCAAGACCACCCTGTTGAACACCTGGCAAGGCAAGTGGGACGAGCCGGTGCATCGGACCCACCCGGCGGGGGAATTCATCGGAAAGATCCGGTTGGACACGGGGAAGAAGATTCTCTGGATCGACAAGCCGCTCAAATTCAGGAACGTCAAGGACTTCAGCGGTATGGACGAGATCCTCGACGCCTCCCAGGACAGCGTGAAGGCGGCCCATTACATTCTCTATCTCATCAAGGCGCCCCACCTCGAAGCGGACGAGGAAACTCCAGGGGAGTCCGAGGCGTACGAGCGGATGATCGCTGACATCGCGCGCATCAAGAGATACAGCGACAAGGTCGACCGGGTCATCTTCGTCGTCACGTTCACCGACAAGGACTCCCGGTACGAACTGCTGGGTCCGGCCGCTTACCTGACCCATGTGCGCGGCCAGCTGAGCGACCTGATCAGCATGCTCAACATGCGTCCGGAGACCAAGGTGGTGGCCGGGAGCCTCGCCGCTCTGGAACCCGCGCAGCTCCTCGCGGGCGAAGTCGTTCAGGCGATGCTGTGAGCGTCCGTCTGCGGCTGGTCTACGCCGAATACGAGAGCGGCGAGCCGCCCTTCGTCTGGCTCGACGGGAAACGCCGGGGAGCCGAGGAGAAGCGACAGGCGATTCATCGGATCAGCTGGTTCAGCAGGGAGGGGAGGCACCGTCGCGGCGAGCTCGGGCTGGCGATCCGTCGTGGTGAGTTGCTGCTGATCCAGACGACGGTCGCGCTCGGTCACGACAATGGCGGGTCGCAGGGTGTCGTCGTGGTCGTGCAGGGCGTCGAGTCCGGCGTGGACTGGGAGGCCGCCGTCACCGTGCTGATCGCCGAAGTGCTGCGTGACGGCCGGATCGCCGTGGACCGCGAGAAGTTCCGTTCGGTTCTGGAATGGGGCGCCAGATCGTGGGCCAAGGAGACCACGCAGGCCATCAGGGAAAAGGGGGGCAACCTTTTCGCTGCCGCCAGGACAAGAAGGTTACGAAAAGAAGACAAGGTGGCCTTGGCGACAATGCACATTCCGGAGAAACTGGCCGATCGGCTGATGACCGTCTCCCGTGAGGATTTCGTCCGTATCTCTGACGACGATCCGGAGAGGCTCCGTGACCATCGCATCACGATCGTCCCGGTTCCGCTGTTCGGTCGGTGGAAGCAGTTCCCTGAACTCCATGAGACCGTCCTGTATTCGGATCAGGCGTATGTGCGCGATCGTGATTCCGTCCATCGGTACGTGGCGGCGGACACCGCGATTCAGGGGACGGCGCTGCGGAAATGCCGGCTCGCGCTCAAGGTCTGCAAGGAACTCGGGGCCAAGTCGCTGCACGTCATGGAGTCCCGAGCGGATTCCGGAAGCTTCAGCGTCAGCAATGAGTACACCGCTCAGGCGCGGGCCGGACGGGCGGCGGAGGCACACAAGAAGCTGCCCAAGGCGGGCCTGTCGGTCGAGGAGCAGAGCTCGCTGAACCTCGCCGCGCAGTTGCGGCACGATCTGAAGCTGACCATCGAGGCGGAGGGGAACTGGCCCGGCCACACGCCTTCGATCGCGGGAGCCCTCGGCGTCCTCGAAGACTACGATCCGAGCGACGTCGAGGATCTGCGGATCTTCATCGAGCAGCGGGACGGGGCGCACAACGTGAGCACGAGCCTTTCGCTCGTGGTCAATCTCCTCAGCGAGCTGAACCGCGACTTCGATCTGTTCTGCAAGACCGCCGCCGGTCTCGAGGCCTCGCTCGGGCGCCAGCAGGCCAAGGCCGAGACGAGCATGAGCAACACCTTCAAGGTGCAGTTCGAAAGAACCAGGATGGTGTCGCTCTCACTCAAGGTCGAGTTCTGAGTTCCGGGGCCTCTCTTCAGGTCCGCATGCCCAGGAAAGGGGAGAGGGTCGCGGCGGTGGCCGCGGATCGCAGGTAGTTCGTGGCGTGGTGGAAGCGGAAGAGGGGGCTGACCACCGTGGTGTGATCCACCGCGACTCCGTCGAAATGCCGGCCGAGGCGGGGTGGAACGGCCACGGGGTCCCCTGGGTCGGCGATATTGACCCAACGGGTCGGGCCGGGCGGACGTGCCCCGCGTACGGGGCGACGGGTCGAGTCGGGTTCAGGTATGAGGCGTTCGAACACCGCACGGGGAAGCGCGAGCGGAGAGCCGAGGGTCAGCAGGAGCGCCGGCTGAAGATCCGGGCGCGCGTGCAGAGCCTCATAGGCGACGATCGAGCCGAGCGAGTGCGCGATGACGACCTGCGGTCGATGAGCCGCGATCCGGGCGGCGACTTCGGCACGGGCGCTGAGGCGTTCAGGAGCGTCCGCCGCGCGAAGATACGTGGCGACCTCGGGAAAGAACATCCGCAGGAAGACCCGGAGAGGGCCCTCGGCGAGGTCGAACCTGCGGGCGACCCAGGTCGACAGCGCTCGGAGAGGCACCGTCGCGTGGCCTTGCGTCACCTCGTCCGGCACGCCCAGTTCCTGAGCCCATGCGTCGAGCATCACCTGCGCGAGCGGGTCGGAGAAGTGGTCCTCGTCAGGTTCGCCTTGCGCCGCCGTGGGGGCCAGGAGCTTGTCCGCGTAGTACGCGAAGTCGACGTGGAGCCGGTCGGGAGGCACACCGAGACCCTCGCTCAAGTGCTGTGCCCACAGCGTCGCTTTGAGCGCGCGGAGCTCCTCCTGGCGTGCGCGCCCGAGGTCGGCACCGAAGCTGTTGCCGACCCCGTGCACGGCCGTGACACGTAGCGGAGCGCTGTGCGCTGAGGTCATGGGTGCACCGCCTTCTGAAGGGTGAGCCTGAGGACGGCCACCTCCGGTCCGAAACCGACGACCACGGTTGCGTCCGACGTCATGGTGATGGCCGAAATAGCAGTGGGAAAGCGAAACGTGCTGATGCGGGTGAGGGTGGTGAGGTCCCACACCCGCACCGATCCGTCAGGACCGCCTGTGACGCAGTGCGGACGAGAGTCGAGCAGCACGACGGCCATCGCCGACACCGCGTCCTCCGCCGCGTAACCGGCCTCGGTCAGGACGCCGGAAGGAGTGCCGGTCGTCAGATCCCAGATCTGGACCAGACCTGAGAGCGAGTTGGCGGTGATGGCGTGAGGGCGACCGTTCAGCTCCACGGCCGCGACCGCGCGCACGTAGGTGGTGTCGTTGATCAGCTCGTGAGTCTGCCTGCCCGTGGCCACGTTCCACACACGGACCCATCGTGCGTCGCTCTCGGCGGCCGCGACGATCGCGTGGGGCTGCCCGTGCACCTCCGCGATCGCGATGGCCTGTGCGCCTCCCCAGCGGGTCAGCTCGTGTATCCGGGTTCCCTCGCCGCAATCCCAGACCTGCACCGGTCCCCATCGGCCGCCCATGACGAGATGGGGACGATCGTTCAGGGTCGTCAACGCGGCGGTGTCCATGTGTGGCGCGCCCACGGCATCCGGGACCTCCGTGGGTCCGGTGAAGGCGTAGACCCGGGTGCCCGTGGTCACGTCCCATATCCCTATGTCGTGGTACCTGCCGGAGACGACCGCGTGGAGTCGGCCGTCCACCGCTGCGACAGTCAGGGGTGTGCCGTCGGTGTCCAGGGCGCGTGTCAGGGTGCCGGCGGTCAAGTCCCACAGCCGGATCGATCCATGACCGCCGGCCGCGAGAGCGTGGCGGCGGCCGTCCAGCAGTCCGACGGCGACGACCGCCGCGACCGACGTCTCCACCGTCAACTCGTCCGGTCGGGGGCTGGATGTCAGGTCCCAGACCCTCACCTCGCCGTCCCGGGCGCCGGTGACGGCATGAGGGCGGCCGTCGACGTCAGTCACCGCCATCGCCGACACGTCGCTCGTGTGACCGGTCAGCACACGGGTCAGCGCTCCGGTGGTCACGTCCCAGACACGCACCGCTCCGTTCCAACTGCCGGTGACGGCGAGAGGGCGCCCGTCGACTTCCGTCAACGCCAGTCTCCGGGTGTGCCAGTGGGCGACGCGGACCTCGGTGCGGGTGACCAGGTTCCACAGCCGTACCGGGCCCATGCCGTCACCCGCCGCGACGGTGATCGCATGAGGGACCCCGTCCAGGTGCACCGCCACCACACTCGACACCGAGGCGATCAACTCGGCGAGCTGCCAGGGCCTGTCGGAGCCGGCAGCCAGGCTCGCCAACCGAACGTGTCCGTCCGCGTCTCCGGTGACGACCTGCGGTTCGCCGTGCACGTCCACCACCGCCAGGGCGCGCACATCGCGGCCGTGGCCTCTGAGACTCCGCGTGGGAGTCCCGGTCGCCAGATCCCACACCTTCACCGCTCCGTCGGCCCCGCCCGTGACGAGGTGCGGGCGGCCTTCCTGCTCGACCACCGCCACGGCCTGCACCCGGTGCCGGTGGCTGAGCGGTATCCGGTGTGTCTCGCCACCGCTCTTCAGGTCCCGGATCTGCAGTGCCACCGAGTCGCTGATGACGGCGTGCGGTCGACCGTCCAGCTGTGCCACCTCCACCAGGCCCACCGCGCCGTGAGGGCCCGTGAGTTCCCGTGTCTGGCTGCCCGTCGTCAGGTCCCAGATCCTCAGTGAGCCGCGGTAGTCCTCGTCACCACTGCTGTCGACGGTGACGGCATGAGGGCGTCCGTCCAGTTCCACCGTCGCCACCGCCAGTACGGAGGACCTGTGGCCGGTGAGGGTGCGCACCAGAGCCGGGGAGACCTGGTCACCCGTCGCCCAGAGCACTCGCCACTCCTCGTCTCCGGGCAGCGCCCGCCGCAAGGACGCATCACGGAAACGTGCCGCGTCGAGGGCCAGGAGCTTGCGGCGCTCGGGAGGCGGGAGTTCATGGTGAATTCCCCAGGAGGCCCGATAGACGGCGGCGGTCGTCCTCGCCTGAACGGAGGCGGCGTGCCGCAGGGCATCCGCGAGGGAGACGGGGTCGGCATGCTGAAGGAATCCGACGTCCTCGAGGAGCTCGTCCAGTCGCCCGGCGTCGACGGCGTGCTGCGCGGTGTGGCGCAGCAGGTACGGCGCGGAGTGCTGCCACTGCCTTCGGCCTGCCGCGTCGCGGGGCACACAGTTCAAGAGCCGCTCGTACACGCGCCTCGCACCGTCGTCGGCTGCCGCGTTCGCGGAAGGCGGCTCGAGGGGGAGCCCGTCGAGGGCGCGCAGCCTTTCGGCGAGTCCTTCGTGGAAGAGCCGGTAAAGGGTGGTGCCGTCCTCGTCGACTTCGCGGCGAAGGTAGAAGCGGGCCTCCTCGTCCAGGAGCGCGTACAGGTACGGCAGGGGAAGGGCCGCGGTCCGGTCGGCAGGTCCGAGGAAGGCCGCGGCGACGTGCGCCAGGACGCCCTCGGGCATACCCCGTCCCTGGGCGTGGGCGAGGGCGGTCAGGACGGGCCGCAGGAGCGGCCGGCCGGAATGGCGTCGCAGGTCGAGTTCCAGCAGCGACGGAAGACTGAGAGGTATGGCACCGCCCAGCGCCGCGGCTTCACGGGGACTTCCGGGGAGCGGGCCGGCGAGAAGGAAGTGCGTGTACAGACCGGCGTTCAGGAACTCTCCCCATCGCAGGCCCTCTGCGGGGACCGTTCGGCCGCCGAGGTCGTGTCCGGTGAGGGCGTCGGCCATCGCGCGGGCGAGAGCGTCGCGGACCGGGCGCTGCGAACCCGCCGCGTAGGGACCGTCGGCGGCGAGCAGTCGCTTGACGTAGGCATCCAGGTCCTGACGAACGGTCGCCGGCGCGACGGCGCCGAGGTCCATGCACGCGTCAGCCTCCGCTGCCAGGTCCAGCAGGCCCTGAGCCCGTCCGTCGTCCCTTGTACCGATGAGCAGCCGCAGCCGTGGCCGTCCGTCCGGGTCGAGTGCCTGCCGGGCCAGCGGCAGGAGCAGGGCGGTGGTGATGTCCTGGGGCCGTAGGGCCTCGTCCAGGGCGTCGACGATCACGGTGACCGGACGGCTGCCGGGCGGCAGGAGCCGCAGCAGGTGGCCCGCCGGATTGCTCCGTGCCCGGACGCCGCTCTCGTGGTCCGCCGGAGTGCTCCCTGCTTGGACGCCGCTCTCGTGGTCCGCCGGAGTGCCGTCCAGGTCGCTGATGCCTCGCAGTTGACGTGCGAGGGAGTCGACGACGTCATCCAGACCGAGGCGCCGCGCGTGGATCACGGCGAGGCGGTCGTTCGTTCCCGGAGCACAGTCACCCAGACCTGCCCACAGATGTCGGGTGTGCAGGCGCAGGAAGGGGTGAGCGGCGCAGACCAGTACGCCGAGCAGGGCCGACTTGCCGGCTCCGGGCTTCCCGACGACCACACGCAGACCCGGGCCCGCCTCCGTGTCGTCCAGCCAGGAGGAGAGGGTCCGCAGTTGCTCCGTGCGCCCTGTGAAGTAGCCCTCTCTCCAGTCACGCCGCACCGGTTCGGCACCGCCCGCGCGCTGGATGAAGTGCAGTGGGTCCGCGGCCCAGTCGATCAGCCGGGCGATCTCCGGGGGGAGGCTCGAAGTGAGGGCGGAGGTCCCGCGGTCGGGCTCGAAGGAGGGATTGGGGAAGAACGGCAGGTGGGACAGGTCGGCATGACCAGGGATCAGGCTGGTGAGGATCTCCTGCGGCAGACCTCCGGTGCGGGCGGTCAGTTCGTCGACGACACGCTCGGTGTCTCTCCAGACCGTCTGCACCGGGATGTAGGGCACGGTCGGATCGAAGCGGACCTTCATGCTGCGATATGTCTCAAGCACCTGTACGAGGGCTCGACTCAGTCGATACCCGAAGGCCCGCTGCCCGGGGCCGGTCGCCGCCAGCACCCACGCGCGACGTCGCGTCACCTTCATCCGCGCGTGCCAGTCGGTGACTGCCGCCGACCCGGCGTAGCAGACGTCCAGGACGAACAGTGTCATGGGCCGGTGGTGCTGCGGCTGGTCCTCGATCAGGTCGATCCAGGCACCGACGGGTCGGCTCATCCGTTGCCCGTCGGCGTCGAGGACGTACAGCTTCTCGCTGCTGCCCTCGGCCAACTCGCCGTGGCCCACGACGTGCACGATCAGTACATCGATGTCGCCGGAGACCAGCGCCGACTCGACCAGCCTCTCCCTCTCCGGCGGTTCGGCCGCATCCCGTTGATAGGGACGGTATGTGAACTCCGCCAGGGCATGTGCGAGCCGTTCGGCATGCGCGGGTGCCTGCTCCAGCACATCGAGCCCGGGCCGCGGTGAATCCCCGTCCTCCCCGCGCGTCAACGCGATGCCCAACGACACCACCGCATGCCGTGCGGTCGCGCTCGTGCCGGTTGTCGGTCGCCCGGCCTCCGCCGGATTCCGCATCCACCCTCCCCGCCAAGCGCAGCGCCCCAGTGGAGTCGGGAGTGATTCTAGATATCGCGGGCGATCACGGGTGGCGGATCAGCGGGAGCGGTGGCGACGGCACCGTCATGCCGGGGCTCCCTCTCTCAGGCAGACGACCGTCCCGGTCCTGGCGGCTTCCCGTAGTGCCGTCAAGGTGCGTACGGGGGCGGGCGGAAGGGTCCGGGGCAGGTCCTCGGGGGCCGTGAAGGTGTGGGCGTCGTGTTCGGGGCTCAGGGTGATCCGTGTGTCCGGTGCTACGGCGCCGCCGTGGAAGTAGCAGTCCAGGACCGGGCCCGTGCCGCCCACGTTCGCCCGGTGGTCGATGCCGATCAGGGTGGGCGGGGCGGCGAGGGTGATGCCGGTCTCCTCGTGGGTCTCCCGGTGCGCGGCGGTCAGGGGGTCCTCCCCGTGGTCGAGCATGCCTCCGGGGAGCCACCAGACGCCGGCCGCCGGCTGGGTGGGGGCGTAGCGCAGGAGGAGGATGCGGCCGGTGTGGTCGAAGAGCAGGACGCAGGCGGCGACGAGTGCCTGCGGCTGGGTCCTGATCCATTCCTCGCGGGGGAGTACGTCGGTCACTCGCGCCCCCTGGTCGTGCCGGTGGTGCCGGTCGTGCTGATCATGCTGGTCGTCCCTCCCGGTGGTCCTGACAGGACTAACGGGTGAGCGCGCCTTCGGTGACCCGGTGACCGGTGACCCGATTCGGTGGCGGGGGCGGCGGGTACCCGGTGTCCTTCCCTCGTACGAACGACACCGCGCCGACGAGGACGGTACCGCCATGACCGAGTACGAACGTTCCCGCACGATGGCCGCTCAGCCCGAGCAGGTCTTCGACGAAGCCGCCGACGTCGGGCGGCTGGACAGTTGGATGCCTCAGGAACTGCACGTGGCGGCCGTGGACCTGCCCGCCGTCACCGTGCACGAGGACCGCACCGACGAGGACACCGCCGCCCTGCTGCAGGCCCGGCGCGAGCAGATGCGGCTCGAGTGGGGCACCCGCGAGCAGGGAAGCTACGCCGGCTGGCTCCAGGTCGCGGGGATCGGGGCCGGGGCCAGCGAGGTGACGGTGCACCTGTCGTTCTTCGACGCCAGTCACGACCCCGGCGAGGCGGCCGTCGCGGACGCCCTGGACGCCAGCCTGCGGCGGCTGGAGGAGCAGGTGCGGCTGCGGGGCGGGCCCGCCTCGGGCTGACCTCGCCGTGACAACTGTCCTCGCCGTGACGCCTGTCCGGAACCCCGCGTTCGACCGGCCGGACTTCGGGAAGACGAAGGGAGACACGGGTGATGCACGCAGGGTGACGTACCGCAAGGTGACGTGGCCCGTGCGGTTACGGGCGAGGAGGATGCCATGGAGCGGGTGGCCGGAAGGGCGCGGTCGGAGCAGCGGATCGGCATCCGTACGTACGGTGAGGTCGACTCGGCCCTCAGGGGGCTGGTGGCCCGGCGGGGCGGTCGGGCGGGCAGCGCGCAGTTCTCCGCCGGGGAGGCGGTGGCCCTGGAGTGGGCGCTGGGGAGGACGGCCCGCTCGCCGATCACCGGGGTCGGTGCCCGCGACGTCCCGGATCTGCAACTGCTGACGGCCGAGGTCGACGCCACCGTCGTACGCCTGGAGGACCCCACCGCCCCGGCGGGCAACCGCGACTACTTCCGCGGGGTCCACGGCGCCCTGTCCGCGGGGTCCACGGCGCCCTGGCCTGGATCTGCGGTCTGGGGGCCCGGCTCGTCTGACGGGCCTCGTGCTCGTCAGACGGGCCTCGCGAGGCCGACGGGGACTTCTCGGACAGCGGTTCCTCCCGGACCGCGGGCGCGCTACCGCACCCGCCCCGTGGGCTCCTCCGTCTCGTCCTCCTCGTCCGGGAGATGGACGTCGTCGACCGCGATGTTGACCTCGACGACCTCCAGGCCGGTCATCCGCTCGATCGACGCGATGACGTTCTCGCGCACGTCGGCCGCGATCTCGGTGATGGACAGCCCGTACTCCACGACGACGTCGAGATCGACGGCGCTCTGCCGTTCCCCGACCTCGACCTTGACGCCGCTGGTGACGCCGGCCCGCCGACCCGGGACCCGCTCGCGCACGGCGCCCATCGTGCGGGCGAGGCCGCCGCCGAGGGCGTGGATTCCGGGCACCTCACGTGCCGCCATCCCCGCGATCTTCGCGACGACGTCGTCCGCGATGGTGGTCCTGCCCCGGCTTCCCGGCGCCACGGACGCGCCGCCGCGCGCGTTCGCGTCGGTCTCGCTGGTGCGTACGGCCGTACCGGTCGTCTCCGTCATGTCCGACCCGCCTCCTCGGGGGCGCGCAGGGCCACCGCACAGGAGGCCCGTCGCGACGCTCATACCTCCCCCCAAGCCTGCCCCGGGCCCACCGGGCCCGCCACCGCAGGCCCGCGCCCCCTTCACATTCGCCGGGAGGCGGCCCCGGGCGCCGTCCGGCGCCACTACTCCTCGAACAGCACTTCCTGGCCGTCCATTTCGGCGTCCTGCCGCACCCGCTTGTTCCGTGTCCCCACGACGAACGCCGCACCGGCCGCCACCGCGCCGAGGGCCACCGGGACCATCCAGCCGCGGTTCAGCCGGTCGCCGAGGAGGTGGTCGAGGGAGAGGCGGCCGGGGCCGGCGACGGCGAGGCCGGCCGCGGCCATGCCGAGGGTGGCGGGGTACTCGAAGCCGCCCTCCGCGTTGAAGAAGCCGTTGGGCATGTGCACCGCGCCGGCGCCCGACATCCCGCCGGCCGCAGCCGCGCCCGCCGCCGGGGTGGCCAGTCCCAGCGCCAGCAGGGTCCCACCGCCCCACTCCGCGAGCCCCGACGCCGTGGCGCTCAGCTTGCCGGGGCGGTACCCGACCGACTCCATGAACTGTCCCGTCCCGTCGAGCCCGGCCCCGCCGAACCAGCCGAACAGCTTCTGCGCGCCGTGGGCGGCCAGTACCCCGCCGGTGCCCAGCCGGAGCAGGAGCAGACCCAGATCACGTCGGTCGTAGCACGTCACGTTGTCTCCCGGTGCAGAACGGTGCAGAACGGTGCGAAGCAGTGCGGAGCCGTGGAGCGGTGGTGGACCTCTCCCCACCGTCGCAGCCCGCCACCCGCCCGGCCCTCCCGGGCGGCCGTTCGGGTGGCGGGGTGCCGGGGGCGGTGTGAGGGTGGCTGGCATGACGATTCAGACGGCCAGACTGAGCGACCCGGCGGTGCGTGCCTTCGTCTCCGCTGTCAACGCCCATGACCGCCAGGCCTTCATGACCCTCCTCGCGCCCGGCGCCACCATGGCCGACGACGGTACGGACCGTGACCTCGACGACTGGATCGACCAGGAGATCTTCTCCACGCACGGTCATATGGAGGTCGACAACGAGTCCGACGGGGGCCGCGCCCTCGTCGCCCGGTACAGCAACGACACCTGGGGCGAGATGCGCACGCGGTGGACCTTCAACGTCGACGACGACGGCAGGATCATCCGCTTCGAGACCGGGCAGGCCTGAGCGAGTCACCCCGGCTCGCGTGCGCTCCTTGTGCTGAAGCGCACTTCAACTCCTAGCCTCCGGGGCATGGAGATCACCAGAGAACTCGGACGCAGCGGCATCGAGATCAGTGCCCTCGGCTTCGGTTGCTGGGCTGTCGGCGGTGAGTGGCAGGACACCGGCGGGCAGCCGCTGGGCTGGGGCAAGGTCGACGACGAGGAGTCCGTACGGGCGATCCGGCGCGCCCTCGACCTCGGTGTCACGTTCTTCGACACCGCCGACACCTACGGCGCCGGTCACAGCGAACGCGTCCTCGGCCGCGCGCTCGGCAAGCGCCGCGCCGACGTCGTCGTCGCCACCAAGTGGGGCAACGTCTTCGACGAGGACACCCGCACCCTCACGGGCACCGACGACTCCCCGGAGTACGCGCGCCGCGCGCTGACCGCCTCCCTGCGCCGCCTGGGCACCGATCACGTCGACCTGTACCAGCTGCACCTCTCCGACGCGGACCCGGAGCGGGCTGCCGAACTCCGGGAGACGTGCGAGGAGTTCGTGCGGGAGGGGCTGATCCGGGCCTACGGCTGGAGCACCGACGACCCCGCCCGCGCCGCCGTCTTCGCCGAGGGCGCGCACTGCGCCGCCGTGCAGCACCGACTCAACGTCCTCCAGGACGCGCCCGAGATGCTCGCGCTGTGCGCGGAGTCGGGGCTCGCCGGCATCAACCGCAGCCCGCTGGCGATGGGGCTGCTCACCGGGAAGCGGGCCGCCGGGCAGCCTCTCGAAGCGGGGGACATCCGCAGCGCACCGCCCGCCTGGCTGCCGGGGTTCGCGACCGGCGGCGGCGCCGACCCGGAGTGGACCCGGCAGGTCGACGCGCTGCGGCAGGTCCTGACGTCCGACGGCCGCACGCTCGCGCAGGGCTCCCTCGCCTGGATCTGGGCGCGCGCCGGGCACACGGTGCCGATTCCCGGCTTCCGTACGGTCGTCCAGGCCGAGGAGAACGCGGGCGCGCTCGCCAAGGGGCCGCTCCCACGGCGCAACTGGCCGAGATCGACGCGCTCCTGGGGCGGTGAGCACCGAGCCCGGCGTCATCCTCGGCCGGCATGCGCCGAGTCGATGACGCCGTTCAGGCGGCAGCCGTCCCACGGTCGACCGGTTCGCACCTCGCGGTCCCGCGCGAGGTCCCCCCTCCGGTCGCCGTGGAACGGCTGCCGCACCCCCCTCAGAAGTGGCCTATGGGAGCCGGACGCTCCAACTGTGAAGTCCTTGTGTGAAGTTCCTGTGGAGGAGATTCGAGCATACGGCCCCGACCGGCCACAATGGTGGGGATGGTCAAATTCCGCTTGTAAAGGTTGACCGTTCAGCCACGTACGACGAGCGGCATCGTCGTCGCCGGCACCGTCGCGAACCTTCATGTGCGGTGCATCGGGGTTCAGGCCGGTGGTGAAGCGAACACGACCGCCGACCCGCACATGTGCCGTACGTGACCACGCCGGGGCGCCGGTCACGACGGCCGCGTCCTTCGTCACCGAAGTGCGGGACCAGGGGCTCAGGCAGGTGTGAGTCCCGCCGTGGGGTCCGTCTCGGGGGCCTCGCCCGGGTAGCGGACGCCGACGTGGTCCCGGATCGCGTCGAGCGTCCGCATCACGGCCAGGGTGCCGTCGAGCGGGACGAGAGGGGACTCGGTCTCGCCGGCACGCAGGGCGCGCATCACCTCGCGGGCCTCGTGCTTGAGGCTGTTGTGCGGCGCGCCGGTGGCCGGGTCGTGGACGAACTCCTCGGGGTCCCGGCCGTCGCGACGCAGGACGAAACGGTCGGGGTTGAAGAAGCCGTGCGGGATGTCGATCCGGCCCTGGCTGCCGGTGACGGAGGCCGTCACGGGCGTACCCCCGACGATGGAGCAGTGCACCGACGCCAGTGCGCCGCTCTCCCAGGAGAGCAGCGCGCTCGTCTGGAGATCGACGCCCTCGTCGGAGAGCATCGCTCTCGCCGCGATGTCCGACGGCTCCCCGAGCAGCAGATGCGCGAACGACACCGGATACACCCCGAGGTCCAGCAGCGCGCCGCCGCCCTGCCGCGGATCGCGCAGCCGGTGCGAGGCCGGAAGTGTTCCATTCCTCGCCTCCGGCAAGAGGTGCCCGGAAAGCCCGAAGTCCGCCTGCACACTGCGCACTTCCCCGACCGCACCGTCGTCCACCAGCGCTTTCAGCCGCCGCACCAGCGGACTGCAGTACATCCACATCGCCTCCATCAGGAAGCGGTCCCGCTCGCGCGCCAGCGCGACCAGTTCCCCGGCCTGGCGCACGTTCAGCGTGAACGGCTTCTCCAGCAGCACGTTCCGCCCCGCCGACAGGGCCAGACCGGCGGCCGTCCGGTGCGCCGCGTGCGGGGTGGCGACGTACACCACGTCCACGTCCTCGTCGTGCGCCAGCGCCTCCCAGTCCCCGTAAGCCCGGGGAATACCGAAGCGCTCCGCGAACGCCTTCGCCGACTCCGCGGTCCGTGACGCCACCGCCACCACCTCGGCGTCCGGCAGATCCACCAGATCCGCCGTGAACGCCGAGGCGATCCCGCCCGTCGCCAGGATTCCCCACCGCACGCTGTCCGTGGCCATGTCCGTCCCGCCCTCGTTCCCGTTCGATCTCGTTCGTTCTCGTTCGATGTCAGCAGGCACCGTGTTCGAACTGAGAGCATAGGGACCGGACTGCGCGGAGAGGGAGGGGCACATGTCCGAGGGGGCACCGATACCGGACCTGTCACGGGCGGCCGCGACCGGGACGCGGTCTCCCGTCCGTGCCGCGCGCCGCACCGGTCTGCTCGTCACGCTCGTCCTCGGCGGACTCACGGCCATCCCGCCGCTGTCGATGGACATGTACCTCCCCGCGCTGCCGGAGGTCACCCGCTCGCTGCACGCGCCAGCCGCGACCGTGCAGCTCACCCTCACCGCCTGCCTGGCCGGCATGGCCCTCGGGCAGCTGGTCGTCGGTCCCATGAGCGACCGCTGGGGCCGCCGCCGTCCGCTCCTCGCCGGACTCGCCGTGTACGTCGTCGCCACCGTGCTGTGCGCCCTCGCGCCCACCGTCGGGACACTGGTCGCCCTCCGGCTGGCGCAGGGACTCGCGGGCGCGGCCGGGATCGTGATCGCCCGTGCGGTCGTGCGCGACCTGTACGACGGCGTGGCGATGGCCCGCTTCTTCTCCACCCTGATGCTGATCTCCGGCGTCGCACCGGTCGTGGCGCCGCTGATCGGCGGGCAGCTGCTGCGGGTGACGGACTGGCGGGGGGTGTTCGTGCTGCTCGCCGTGGTCGGGGCGGTGCTCGCGGCGGTCGTGTGGTTCCGGCTCCCGGAGACCCTGCCCGCCCGGGAGCGGCACAGCGGCGGCGTCGGGGAGGCCCTGCACGCCATGCGCCGCCTCCTCGCCGACCCGCCCTTCACCGGGTATGTGCTCACCGGCGGATTCGCCTTCGCCGCGCTGTTCGCGTACATCGCGGCCTCGCCGTTCGTCGTCCAGGAGATCCACGGCGCCTCCCCGCAGACGTTCGGCCTGCTGTTCGGCCTGAACTCGATCGGGCTGGTCGTCGCGGGGCAGGTCAACGGCAAGGTGCTGGTCGGCCGGGTCCGCCTGGACAAGGTGCTGGCCGTCGGCCTCGGCGTCGTCGTGCTGGCCGCGACCGCGCTGCTGCTGATGTCGCTGGGCGTCTTCGGCGAGGTGGGGCTCGCGCCGGTGGCCGCCGCGCTGTTCGTGCTGATGAGCGCGATGGGCGTCACCCTGCCGAACACCCAGGCGCTGGCCCTGATGCGGGTGAGGCACGCGGCCGGGTCCGCGTCCGCGCTGCTCGGCACGTCGTCCTTCCTCATCGGGGCGATCGCCTCCCCGCTGGTCGGGGTCGCCGGTGAGCACACCGCCGTCCCGATGGCCGTCGTCCAACTGGCGGCCGCGCTGGTGGCGGTGGGCTGCTTCGTGGGAATGTGCCGTCCCTGGAACACCCGTGCGGGCGCGGAAGACGGGGGTACTCCCCGTTCGGCCGGCGCATCCGAGAGCTTGGGGGAAGAGAGCTGAGCGCACCCAGACTGCGTACCGGAGCCCCGGAACGGGCCGGACTCGACGCCGGTGAACTCCGCGCCCTGGTCCGCGAGGTCCGGCAGCTGACCGTGGGGGAACGCCCGTGGGCGCCGGGAGTCGTCGTGGCCGCCGGGCGGGGGCCGGTGCTCGCGGTGCAGGAGGCGGCGGGCCACGCGGTGCGGTACGCGGCGTACGACCCGGAGGCGGACGCGGGCGTGGAACTGCCGCGCTCCGCACGCGTGCCGATGACCGTCGACACCGTCTTCGACCTGGCCTCGCTCACCAAGCTGTTCACGGCCGTCGCCGCGGTGCAGCAGATCGAGCGCCGCACCCTGGGCATCGACGGGCAGGTCGGCGCGTACCTCCCCGAGTTCCGGGCCGCCGCGCGGCACGGCATCACGGTCCGCGCGCTGCTCACCCACACGTCGGGGCTGCGCCCCGAACTGCCGCTGTACGACCGCGCGACGGCCGCGGACCGCCTGGACCTGCTCCGTGCGCAGGCCCCGGACGGCCCGCCGGGCGAGTACCGCTACTCCGACCTCAACCTGCTCCTGCTCCAGCACGTCCTCGAACGTGTCACGGGCCGCCCCCTGGACGTCCTGATCCGCGACGGCATCACCCGGCCCCTCGGCATGACGTCGACGCGTTTCGGTCCGTGCCCGGGCGCGGCGGCGACGGAGGACCAGCGCCGCCCGTGGGCGAAGGCGGACCGCGGGATGCTGCGGGGCGAGGTCCACGACGAGAACGCCTGGGCGCTGGGCGGGGTCGCCGGCCACGCCGGCCTGTTCTCGACGGCCCGCGACCTGGCGGTGTTCTGCCGGGCGCTGCTGTCGGGCGGCTCGTACGGGCCGGCGCGCATCCTGGGCCCGGACTTCGTGGACCTGATGCTGACGCCGCCCGGGCTGGGCTTCGCGCTGGACCAGTCGTGGTTCATGGGGGAGCTGGCGGGCCGGGGCGCGGCGGGGCACACCGGCTTCACGGGGACGTCCCTGGTGCTGGACCGGGCGACGGACACGTTTTTGGTGCTGCTGGCCAACACGGTCCATCCGCGGCGCCGGGCCCCCGACAGTCGGCCGCGGGCCCGGGCCGGTTCGCGGATGGCCTGGGCGGTCCGGGGGGTATGAGGGCCTCGGCGACCTGAGAGAATCGCACGGTGAACGCCCCCCTGCCCGCCTCCGACACCCTCCGCGCCGCCCTCGCCGGGCTCCTCGACGGGCTGCCGCCCAGGCAGGCCGCGCAGGCCGTGGAGCGGCTCATCGCGAGCTACCGCGGGGCCACCCCGACCGACGCGCCGATCCTGCGGGACCGCGCGGACGTGGTCGCGTACGCCGCCTACCGGATGCCGGCCACGTTCGAGGCCGTCTCGGCGGCGCTGGACGCGCTCGCGGAGGCCGCGCCGGACTGGGTGCCGGGCGGGCACCTGGACGTCGGGGGCGGCACGGGCGCCGCGACCTGGGCGGTCACCGCCACCTGGGACGGCACGCGGCCGGTCACCGTGCTGGACTGGGCCGAACCCGCGCTGGCGCTGGGCCGCGAGATCGCGGCGGCCAACCCGGCGCTGCGGGACACGCGCTGGCAGCGCGCCCGGATCGGAGCGGCGCTCACCATGGAGAGCACCGATCTCGTCACCGTCTCCTACGTCCTCAACGAGCTCACCACCGCCGACCGCGCCGCCCTCGTCGACGCCGCCGCCTCCGCCGCCCAGGCCGTCGTGATCGTCGAACCCGGCACCCCCGACGGCTACGCCCGCGTCATCGAGGCCCGCGACCGCCTGATCGGCGCCGGCTTCCATATCGCCGCCCCCTGCCCGCACAGCGCCGCCTGCCCCATCGTCCCCGGCACGGACTGGTGCCACTTCTCGGCCCGGGTCAGCCGCTCCTCCCTGCACCGCCAGGTCAAGGGCGGCTCCCTCGCCTACGAGGACGAGAAGTTCAGCTACGTCGCCGCGACACGCTTCCGCCCCGCCCCGGCCCCCTCCCGCGTCGTACGGAAGCCGCAGATCCGCAAGGGCCAGGTGCTGCTGGACCTGTGCGAGGGCCCGGACGCGACGGGGCCGGACGCGACGGGGCCGGCCCTGCGCCGCACGACGGTCACCAAGCGCCACGGCGACCTCTACAAGGCCGCGCGTGACGCCGGCTGGGGCGACCCCTGGCCCCTGTGACGCGTACCTGGCGGTGTCACCGTCCCGCGTTCTTCTCCTGGAACCTGCGCAGCAGTTCCTGTTTCCGTGCCGCCGCGCCGGGGCCGCCGACACGGCCGCCCCGGTCACCGCCGCGCAGGGCCTCGCGGCCGAGCTTCCGGCGCGTGCCGCCGACGCCCAGCATGTTTCCGGCTCCACCTCGGGTCATGTCCGTCTCCCTGTTCGTCGCTGACGTCGCCGACGTCGCTGTCCTTCACCGACAGAAATGAGTCGCTAGAGACGAGACGTTTCGTCTCGCCTTCGGCTGACACCAGAGTGTGGCGAGACGCACCGTCTTGTCAACCTGCTAGATTCGGCACATGGTCAAGAAGCCCGCTCCCGACTCCACCCGCCGCAGCGAGAGGTCGCGCCGCGCGATCTACGGCGCCGCCCTCGCCCTGGTCGCGGAGGCCGGTTACGCGAGGACCACCATCGAGGGCATCGCCGCCCGCGCCGGCGTGGGCAAGCAGACGATCTACCGATGGTGGCCCTCCAAGGCCGACGTGCTCCTGGAGGCGTTCCTCGACCTCGGCGAGCAGGCGGCGGAGCAGGCCGTCGAGCAAGGAGCCCAAAACCCCGCCGAATACGCCATCCCGGACACCGGAGACCTCGCCGCCGACCTCAGGTTCGTCCTGCGCGCCACCGTCGACGAACTCCTCGACCCCAAGTTCGAGGCCCCGTCCAGGGCCCTGGCCGCCGAGGGCGTCGTCAACGAGGAGCTCGGGCGGCAGTTCGTCGCCAAGCTCCTCGAACCGCAGCTCCAGTTGTACGTGCGGCGGCTGCGCGCGGCACAGGACGCCGGCCAGGTCCGCGCCGGCGTCGACCCGCGCATCGCGCTGGAACTCTTCGTCTCCCCGCTGGCCCAGCGCTGGTTGCAGCGCACGGGACCCATCTCCCACGAGTACACCGACACCCTCGTCGACTACGCGGTGAACGGCCTCGCGCCGCGGTGACGGCAGGTGATCCACCGTGGCTTTGCGTGATCACCGGTGTGGAGTATGTCTCCTGTGCCCGGCCCCGGTTGGGGACCACGGCGCTCAGGGCGCAGGATGGTGGGACCATGAGGCACGGTGACCGTTCCAGAGACGAGGCGAGGGGATAGATGAGCGCGGAGTTCGGCGGCCGCTCCGGCCGGCAGGGCAAACTCTCCCAGTGGCTGCGCGGGCGCCGCCCCAAGGACACCGCGGACGACGGCGGCCGGGAGGCCCAGCTGCTCGCCGCGGCCGCCGCCGGAATGCCCCTGGCGCCCGCCGCGTACCCGGCACCCGGCTACCGCTGTTCCTGCGACCGCGTCGGCTGTCCCACCCCCGCCCGGCACCCGGTGTCGTTCGCCTGGCAGACGCAGTCGACCACCGACCGGGCCCAGATCGAGCGTTGGGCCCTCCACCAGCCGCAGGCCAACTTCATCACCGCGACCGGCATGACGCACGACGTGCTCGACGTGCCGCTCGAGGCCGGCCACGAGGCCCTGGACCGGCTGCTCGCCTCCGGCGTCGAGGTCGGCCCGGTCGCCGCCAGCGACGACGGCCGCATGCTGTTCTTCACCCTCACCCGCGGCACGCCCGAGGAGGAGGACGAGTGGTGGCCGTGCGAACTGGACTGCCACCCCGAGACCATGGACGAGCATCCCGGCCTGCGCTGGCACTGCCGCGGCTCCTACGTCCTCGTCCCCCCGGCCCGGCTCCCCGGTGACGATCAGTCCGTGCGCTGGCTGCGCGGCCCCGAGCACCCGCTGCCCGACCCGCTGACCCTGCTGGAGTCGCTCACGGACGCCTGCGCCCGGCACGCGGTCACGGAGCCCGACCACCCGGCCCCGGCCTGGCCCCTGCGCCACCGCTGAGCCCCGGCCGCGGCGCGATACCCCCGGGCCGTGGCTCGACCCCGCGGCTACTCGCCCTTCGCGGACGTCAGCCCTTGGATCCGGCCCAGTACGGTCACCTGGTCACCGGCCGCCCCGGACCCCTTCCTCGGGTCCAGTGCCACCTGGTTGGAGACGAACTCCATGGTCAGGGACTGCTTGATCTCGCCGGTGGTCAGCGCCTCCACGTCCTTGTCGGGCTCCGGCACCGCCGTGCCCGCGGCGGCGGTCTGCTTCTCGTAGTGACGTGTCGTGAAGAACACCGCCGCCCCGCCGTCCGCGGTGCGCAGCGCGACCGGCGCGAAGTCGCCCTCGGTCAGCGGCTCGTCCAGGTACTGGGTGACCAGACCCGGCCGCTCCTCGTTCTTCTCCCGCGCCTGGCGCCACTGGCTGGTGTGCGAGCCCGGCGCGAAGCCGCCGCCGCCGTTCTGGAGGTACGCGACGTAGTCCTTGCTCAAGTCGTCCGGCCGTACGGCGAATTCGGCGGAGTCGACGGGCAGGGCCTCGGCCCAGCCGTCCTTGTCCTTCTTGAACTCCGGCACCTTCCCGGGCGCCACGAGCGTCAGATAGGACACCTCCCACTCCTCCTCCAGGCCGTCCCTGGTGAACACCAGCAGCCAGCGCGCCTCCCCGCCCCGGTTGGCCTTGGCGTCCGCGAGGAACCAGCGCGGCCAGCCCGCCTTCTTCGGGATCGTGTACTTGACGTCGCTGAACTCCACTGGGGAGTGGTCGGGGTTGCCGCCCGGTTCGTTGACGTGGCCGGCCTTCAGCCGCGCCTCGTCGATGGCGCCCAGCGGCCCCGTGACGTGGTCGGCGTCGAGCGTGCTGTCGTACGACTTGTCCGCCCTGTTGTACGCGCTCGTGAACTCCTGGAGCGCCCCGGCCGCCTCGTCCCGGGTCGCGCCCGGCAGCACCTCCCGCTCACCGTGCACCACCACGCATCCGCTCGCCGTCAACGACAAAGCGGTCAGCGAAGCGGCCGTCAGCGCGCTCCGGTCCAGCCTGCGAAGCCTGCGAGGGCCGCGATCCCTGGTCATCGGGTCCTTTCACCGTCCCCTTCCCGGAGGCGAACCCTACCGGGGTGCCCGGGTGCGCGGACGGCCGGTTCCGGGTACAGCGGCCACACCGTGACATGGACGTCACGGGTCCCGGCGCGGGGCCACCAGCACGGGTGTGGTGGTCGCGATGCGCAGGCGGCGCACCGAGGCGTGAGGCCGGGACGCGAGGCCGGAGAGCCGTCCCGTCGCGCCGGTGGTGTTTGAATGCCGCAGTGACTGACTACGACGTGCTGCGGGTCTTCTGCGCGGCGAACGGCGGCTACGGGAACGAACTGGGCGTCGTCCGCGACGGCTCGGTCGTTCCCGGACGCGGCGAACGGCAGGCGCTCGCGGCGAAGCTCGGGTTCAGCGAGACCGTGTTCGTGGACGACCCCGAGCGCGGCGTCATCGACATCTACACGCCCGGCGCGCGCCTGCCGTTCGCCGGGCACCCCTGCGTCGGCGCGGCCTGGCTGCTCGACGTGCCCGAGCTGGTCACACCCGCGGGGGTGGTGGGAGCCCGGCAGGACGGGGAGTTCAGCTGGATCGAGGCGCGCCCGGAGTGGCCGGAGCCGCGCACCCTGCGCCGGTACGCCACCGCCGCCGAGGTCGACGCCCTGCCCGCGCCGCCGCCGGGGGAGTGGGTGTACGCGTGGGCCTGGGAGGACGAGGCGGCGGGCCGGGTGCGGGCGCGCGGCTTCCCCGGCCGGGGCGACGGCATCGTGGAGGACGAGGCGACCGGCGCCGCGGCCCTGCTGCTGACGGCCCGGCTGGGCCGCGCCCTGAACATCGCGCAGGGCGCCGGTTCACAGATTCTGACGGCGCCTCAGCCGGAGGGGTGGGTGGAGATCGGGGGGCGGGTCCTGCTGGAGCGCTGAGCGGCGACGGGCAAGCGCCCGTACGGGTGGAACAGCGTGTGCGCGGCCGGGTGAAGGGGGACCGATGGGCGTGACCACTCGGCATCGTGAGAGGAACCCCATGCGCATCCGATCTGCCCTGGCCGCGACCTTCCTGGCCGCCGCCCTGACCGTCACCGGCGCCGCGACGGCCACTGCCCTCGACGACCGGGTAGCGGCCGACGAGACCGTTCCGTGCAGCCCGTACGCGGGTTCCATCGACGCGGAGACCGCCGACATCGAGTGGGCGGGCGCGGTCTGCCACAACGGGGTCTTCGACTTCTGAGCAGCACACGCCAGGCGCGCCGGGCACCCGCCCGGGCCGGCCCCGGGTCCCTCTCGCACCGGGCGAGGGGGACCCGTTTCGTTGTCGTGGCCCGCCGTGGCGCACATCGCGGCCCGTCGCGGCCGTCGCGGCGCCGCTCACGCGGACAGCGGGAACTCCTCGCCCAGCGCCCGGAACACGGCGGTGTTGAGCGCGAAGGCATCCCGGCACTCGGCCACGATCCGCTGCCGCTCCAGCTCGTCCGCCTCGATCGCGTCCAGCAGTTCGCGGTAACCCCGCTTGAAAGCCGCCGGGTTGCCGATCTCCTCGAAGACGTAGAACCGGACGCCGTCGCCCTTCTTCGCGAAGCCCCACGTCCGCTCGGCCTTGTCACGGATGATCTGACCGCCGGACAGGTCGCCGAGATAGCGCGTGTAGTGGTGGGCCACATAGCCCGCGGGCCACTCGCGCGCGCACCGCGCGACCCGGTCCGCGTAGGTCCGGGTGGCGGGCAGCGCGGTGAGCGTCGCCCGCCAGCCGTCGCCCCGCAGATGCGCGAGGTCCCGCTCCAGGGCGGGCAGCCGGAACAGCCCCGGCTGCACGAAGGGGCCCGCCACCGGGTCCGAGGCCAGCCGGTCCGCGCCGGCCTCCAGGGCCTCGTACACGAACCACAGTTGCTCGGTGTAGCGCGCGTACGCGTCCACCCCCAGCCGGCCGCCCAGCAGATCGCTCATGAACGTCGAGGTCTCCGCCTCCACATGCTGCTCGTGGGAGGCGGTGCGGATGAGGGTCGAGAAGGAGTCCATGAGCTCAGTTTCTATGGTTAGGCTTACCTAAGTCAACGGGCTTTCCGACAAGCTGTCGGTAACTCTCTACCCCTCATCTTCACCCGATGCACCCCGGATGCGCCCCGCCCGCACCCCGCCCGCGCACGAAAAGGGGCCCGCCCTCGACGGAGGGCGGGCCCGCGTGGCGGCGAGGTCTACGGCAGCGTGAGGATCTCCGCGCCGGAGGCCGTCACGACCAGCGTGTGCTCGAACTGCGCCGTGCGCCGTCGGTCCTTCGTGACGACCGTCCAGCCGTCGTCCCACATGTCGTACTCGTGCGTCCCGAGCGTCAGCATCGGCTCGATGGTGAAGGTCATGCCCGGCTGCATCACGGTGGTCGCGTGCGGGGCGTCGTAGTGCGGGACGATCAGGCCGGAGTGGAAGGACGTGTTGATGCCGTGACCGGTGAAGTCACGCACCACGCCGTAGCCGAAGCGCTTGGCGTACGACTCGATGACCCGGCCGATGACGTTGATCTGGCGGCCCGGCCGGACCGCCTTGACCGCCCGGTCCAGCGACTCCCGGGTGCGCTCGACCAGCAGCCGGCTCTCCTCGTCCACGTCGCCGACCAGGTACGTCGCGTTGTTGTCGCCGTGCACCCCGCCGATGTACGCGGTCACGTCCAGGTTGACGATGTCGCCGTCCCGCAGGACCGTCGAGTCGGGGATGCCGTGGCAGATCACCTCGTTGACGGAGGTGCACAGGGATTTGGGGAAACCCCGGTATCCGAGTGTGGAGGGGTAGGCACCGTGGTCGCACAGGAACTCGTGCGCGACCCGGTCCAGCTCGTCCGTCGTCACGCCCGGCGCGATCGCCTTCGCCGCCTCGGCCATCGCCCGCGCGGCGATCCGCCCGGCGGTCCGCATCGCCTCCACGGTCTCCGGCGTCTGCACCTCCGGCCCGGTGTACGGCGTCGGCGCGGGCCTGCCGACGTACTCGGGCCGCCGGATGTTTCCGGGCACGGAACGGGTGGGAGACAGCTCCCCTGGAACGAGCAGCGACTGGCCAGACATGCCAGCGAGTCTAACCAGCGGGCATACGAGACCATGTCCCCTGGCGAAAGGAGCCGGTCATGGCCCTGTTCAAGAAGCGCACCGTCGGCAAACCGGGCGAGTGGTACTACTGCCTGGAGCACAAGAAGGTCGAGGAGGGGCCCGAGTGCCCCAACAAGGACCGCTTCGGCCCGTACACCAGCCGCGAGGAGGCGGAACACGCGATGGAGACGGCCCGCGAGCGGAACCTCGAATGGGAGAACGACCCCCGGTGGCACGACACCGTGGGGCGCGGGGAGCGCGACGAGGACTGATCAGGCCGGCGTCGACGCGGCCGCGCGCTGTTCGCGCAGCCGCGTCGCGTGCTCGTTCGTGCGCACGTCGTACGTCATCAGCTTCGGCAGGCAGAGCGCCAGCAGCCCCACCGCGCCCGCGCACAGCAGCCCGCCGGACCACACCGACGCCCGCACCCCGGCCCACGCGGCCATGCCCCCCGCGCGGACCTGACCGAGCTGCGGACCCACCGAGTACGACAGCAGCTCGATGCCGGCGAGCCGGCCGCGCAGTTCGTCGGGGATCGTCTGGTTCCACATCGACGCGCGGAAGATGCCGCTGACCATGTCGCAGGCGCCGCCGAGCGCCAGGCACAGCAGCACCAGCCACACGTTCCCCGCGATGCCCGCGGCGGCCATGGCCACGCCCCACCCGGCCGCCGCCAGCACCACCATCCGCCCGTGCCGGTGCACCCGCGACGTCCAGCCGCTGGTGAGACCGACGACCAGGGAACCCGCGGGAATCGCCGCGTACATCAGACCCAGTGACCACTCGGCGCGCAGTTCGTCCGCGAGGAACGGCAGCACGGCGAGCGGCATCGCCAGGAACATCGCCGCCAGGTCGACGGTGTAGGTGCCGAGCAGCTCCTTGCGGCTCCACGCGTACCGGGCGCCCTCCGCGATCGAGGACAGGGACGGCTTCGCCGCCTCGTGGGACGCGGGGGAGGCGGCCAGACCGAGCGCCAGCACCACCGAGGCGACGAAGGTGACCAGGTCGAGCGCGTAGGCCCAGGCCAGTCCGGCGTAAGCCACCACGACGCCTGCCAGCGCCGGGCCCGCGATGCCTCCGACCTGCCAGCGCAGCGCGTTGAGCGAGGCGGCGGCCGGCAGATGCTCGTGGGCCACGATCCTGGGCGTCAGCGCGTCCAGCGCGGGCCGTTGCACCGACACCAGCGCGGAGGACAGCGCGGCGACCACGTACAGCGGCCAGATCGCCGGGTCCGGCAGCGACGCGTTCACCAGCAGCACCACGCACAGCAGGCCGAGTCCGGCCTCCGTCCACAGGATCAGCTTCCGCTTGTCCCAGGCGTCGGCGAGCGCCCCGCCGTACAGCCCGAACACGACGAGCGGCACCAGCTCCACGGCCCCGATCGCCCCCACGGCCGCGGCCGATCCGGTGAGCTCCTTGATCTGTACCGGCAGCGCCACGAAGGTCAGGAAGCTGCCGAAGTTGGTGATCAGGCCGGAGACCCAGAGCCTGCGGAAGTCCGGCGAGCTCCGCCAGGGGGCGAGGTCCGGGAGGAAGGCACGGAAGCCGGTGGGGGGCCGGGGCGGGGCGTCGTCGTTCACGACCGGCCATGCTCGGTCGGGGTGGGGGCCTGAGGCAATCGGTTTTCGGGGCGGGCGGCGGCGCCCTGCGCGCGGGGGCGGGCCCGGTTCGCCGGTGGCCGGACGTCGTCAGGGCGTGGGCAGGGAAAGCCGAGGGGAAGGGCCGCCTGTCCAGGGGTGGGGGTGGCTGGGGAGCGCGGAGGTTTCCGGGCGGGGCCGTGGCCGGGGCGCGCACGGCTTCCCGGGGCGGCGGTGGCCCGGAGGCGCACACGTGTCCGGTGGCGGACCCGGGTCACCAGCGGGGCGGCGGCGGGGACGTCAGTTCGTCGGCCAGGCGGGACAGGTGGTCCCGGAAACGGCGCCGGCCCCGCGCCACCGGCAGCGCGGTCTCGCCCGCGGCGGCGCTCACCAGGTGCTGCACGGTGTCCAGGTCCAGCTCCGAGGGCGTCCCGACGGCCAGCGTGTCGTGCGCCATCGTCGCCAGGTCCCCCTCGGCGGCGCCCAGCGCCAGCACCGTCGCGCCGGCCCGCCGCGCGTCGTGCACCCGCTCCAGCAGGATCTCGTCGGGTCCCTCCGGCGAGATCACGAGCAGCGTCTCGCCCCGCCGGGCCGCCTCGATCCGGCCCAGCCCGACGGCCAGGTGCGCCGGGTCCGTGGGGCGGGCGTCATGGCGTACCAGCGTCGGCGTCAGTTCGGGCGTGCCCGACCACGCCGCCTCGTCCGCGAGGTGCGCCGCCAGGTGCCACGGCTCGTACTCCCGCGTGCCGACCAGCAGCAGCCCGCCGCCGTGCGCCACCACGGAGCCCCGCAGCACCCCGGCGAACCTCCGCGTGGCCCCCAAGCACTCGGTCCCGGCGAGCACTTCGCGCAGCAGCGCGACCCGTACGGCATCCATGCCACGGCATCCTGCCGCAACCGGCAACCCTTGGCCCTGAGTTCACCACGAATTCCCCCAGGTTGGGCACGGAGCCGCATTACCGCCCTTCACCGGAGATCACCGGAGATCACCGGCGGATCGCCGGCGGGGCGAACGGGGAAGCAGTAGGGCGAAGCAAGCCCGCAGCAGACCCGCAGCAGCTCCGACGCCAGCCAGACCCGCAGCAGACCCGCAGCAGACCCGCAGGCTTCGACGCCAGACCCGAAGAAGCTCCGCAGCAGCTCCGACGCCAGAGGAGAGCCGTCCATGTCCGCAGCCACCGTCCCCTTCCGTGCCGGTCGGGAGGGGTACGCCAGTTACCGCATCCCGGCCGTCGTCCGCACGCGTGAAGACACGCTCCTCGCGTTCTGCGAGGGCAGGGTCGACTCCGCGAAGGACTGGGGCCACATCGACATCGTGCTGAAGCGCTCCACCGACGGCGGCCGCACCTGGGGCCCGCTCCAGGTCGCCGCCGACAACGGCACCGGCCTGGCCGGCAACCCCGCCCCCGTCGTGCTCGGCACCGGCCGCGTCCTCCTCGTCCACGTCCGCTCCGCCGCCTCCGCCTCCGAACACCTCATCCTGCGCGGCGAGGTGAGCGAGGCCGACGGCAGAAGGGTGTGGGTGCAGCACAGCGACGACGACGGACTGACCTGGTCGGAGCCCAGGGAGATCACCGAGCAGGTCAGACGGCCCGGCTGGCGCTGGTACGCCACCACCCCCGGCCACGGCCTGCAGCTGGCCACCGGACGGGTCGTCGTACCCGGCAACCACACACTCCCGCCCACCGGCACCGACGTCGGCGACGAGGCGAAGTACAACAGCGGCCACTGCCTGCTGAGCGACGACGGCGGGGAGAGCTGGTACCTGGGCTACCTGGAGCAGAACACCGGCGGCTACATCAACGCCAACGAGACCACCGCCGCCGAACTCCCCGACGGCCGGGTCTACTTCAACACCCGCAACGACTCGCCGTCCCCCGGCAACCGCGCCGACGCCCACTCCGAGGACGGCGGCAGGACGCTGCGCCGGCCCTTCCGCCCCCAGGCGGGCCTCGCCGGACCCGTCTGCCAGGCCGCCTTGCTGCACCTCGGGGAGCCCGACGTGCTGCTGTTCTCCGGCCCGGCCCTCCCCGGCGGCCGGGGCCTGATGACGGTCCGCGCCTCGACCGACCACGGCACCACCTGGCGCGAGGCCCACACGGTCGACGGACTCCCCGCCGCCTACTCCGACCTCGTCCGCGTCGACGACGACACGGTCGGACTCCTGTACGAGACAGGGGACTTCGGGGCGTACGAACGAATCGCCTTCCGGCGACTGCCCGTGACGCGCCTCACCTGAGCCCGCGGGCCCGCGGGAGCGGACGTAGAGTCAGGTCCATGACCTCTACGGACAGTGCCGCTGCCGACAAGCAGCCCGCGAAGGCCCCCGCGAAGGACCCCTGGGACCTGCCCGACGTCTCCGGGCTGGTCGTCGGTGTGCTCGGCGGGACCGGGCCGCAGGGCAAGGGCCTCGCCTACCGGCTCGCGCGGGCCGGCCAGAAGGTGATCATCGGCTCGCGCGCCGCCGAGCGCGCCCAGGCCGCCGCCGGGGAGCTGGGGCACGGCGTCGAGGGTGCCGACAACGCCGAGTGCGCCCGGCGCAGCGACATCGTGATCGTCGCCGTGCCGTGGGAGGGCCACGGCAAGACGCTGGAGTCGCTGCGCGAGGAGCTGACCGGCAAGCTCGTCGTCGACTGTGTCAACCCGCTCGGTTTCGACAAGCAGGGCGCCTACGCGCTCAAGCCGGAGGAGGGCAGCGCCGCCGAGCAGGCCGCCGCCCTGCTGCCGGACTCCCGGGTCGCCGCCGCCTTCCACCACCTGTCCGCCGTGCTGCTCCAGGACCCCGGGATCGAGGAGATCGACACCGACGTCATGGTGCTCGGCGAGGAGCGGGCGGACGTGGAGATCGTGCAGGCGCTGGCCGGCCGCATCCCCGGTATGCGCGGCATCTTCGCCGGGCGGCTGCGCAACGCGCACCAGGTCGAGTCCCTGGTGGCCAACCTGATCTCCGTGAACCGCCGCTACAAGGCCCACGCGGGCCTGCGCGTCACGGACGTATGACCTCATGGGGGACACTGGTCGACAGCACCGTGACCAGCGTCCCCCGACAGGAGCCGACCCCCATGCCTCCCCTGCCCCCGCCCGGCCAGGCCCGGCGACTCGCCCTCTACGCCCTCGTCGTCTGCCTGCTCGCGGTGGCCGCGGCCGTCATCTCCTTCACGCAGGGCAGCTGGCTGGGCGTCGTGTGGGTGCTGCTGGCGGGCCTGTCGTCGAACATGGCCTGGTACTACGGCAGGCGCGCCAGGGCCTCCCGGGGCGACTCGGTCACGGGCTGACCGAGCAGTTCGCGTTCGTCCCGAGCCAGAAGCGGTACAGCTCATAGCCGCAGTAGGTGTCCGGTTCGCCGACGCCGAGGCCGCGCAGCACCGCGTCGACCATGTCGAAGAACGCGCCGTTCAGCGCCGGGATCCACAGCAGCGCGAAGACGAACAGCAGCCCGAACGGCGCGAACGGCTCCACCTGCCGGCGGATGTTGTACGACAGCCAGGGCTCGACCACGCCGTAGCCGTCCAGCCCCGGCACCGGCAGGAAGTTCAGGATCGCGGCCGTCACCTGGAGCAGTGCGAGGAACGCCAGCGCGTACCGGAAGTCCTGCGGCACGCCGTCCAGCGCGTCCAGCCAGAAGGGCGCCGTGCACACGAGTGCGAACAGCACGTTCGTCAGCGGGCCGGCCGCCGAGATCAGGCTGTGCTTCCAGCGGCCCCGGATCCGCCCCCGCTCGATGAAGACAGCGCCGCCCGGCAGGCCGATCCCGCCCATGATCACGAACAGCACGGGCAGCACGATGCTCAGCAGCGCGTGCGTGTACTTCAGCGGGTCGAGTGTGAGGTACCCCTTCGCGCCCACCGAGATGTCTCCGCCGTGCAGCGCGGTCCGGGCGTGGGCGTACTCGTGCAGACACAGCGACACGACCCACGCGCCGGTCACGAACAGGAACACGGCCACCCCGGGCAGCGCCGCGAACCCGGTCCAGGTGGCCCAGCCGGTCACCGCCGTGACGGCCAGGATCCCGAGGAAGACGGGGCTGATCCGCCGTTCGGCGCGGCGGGAGGCGGCGGTGGTCATGGGACGGCTCCTGGGACGAGGCGGGCGGTGCGGAGTCGACCGTACCGGTGGCCCCGGAGGAACGTCACCGGGCGGTGCGGGGTTCCCGGGCGGCTCCCGGAACGGGCACGCGCGGTTCATGCCCGCGTAAACCTGGAGGCGGTGACTTGGCCGGAGCGGTGACAATGGGTTCCGTGCGCTATCGCATCCTCGGCACCACACAGGCGGTTCGCCCCGACGGTTCGGTCCTCTCGATCGGCGGGGCGCGCTTGCGCGCGCTGCTCACCGTGCTGGCGCTGCGGGCCGGACGGGCCGTGCCCGCGGGGCTCCTCGTGGACGAGGTGTGGGACGGGGACCCGCCCGCCGACGCGGCCGGGGCCCTCCAGGCGCTCGTCGGACGGCTGCGGCGGGCGCTCGGAGCGCAGGCCGTCGCCTCCGCCGACGGCGGGTACCGGCTGGCCGCCGAGCCCGACGACGTCGACCTGCACCGCTTCGAGCGGCTCGCCGGCGAGGGCGCGCGGGCGCTGGCCGACGGGGACCCCGCCAAGGCCGCCGTGCTCCTCGACGACGCGCTCGCCCTGTGGCACGGCCCCGCCCTGGCCGACCTCCCCGACCGCACCGTGGAGGCCGCCCTCTGGGCCGCCCGCCGGCTCGACGCCCGGCGTGCCCGGCTCGCCACCGCCCTCGCGCTCGGCCATGCAGAGCAGGTGCTGCCCGAGCTGACCGCCCTGTGCGGCAGCCATCCCTTCGACGAACCCCTCCAGGCCCTGCGCCTGCGCGCCCTGCGCGACGCGGGCCGCGCCGCCGAGGCACTGGCCGCCTACGAGGACGTACGACGGCTGCTCGCGGACCGGCTGGGCGCCGATCCGGGACCGGAGCTGCGCGCGCTGCACGCGGAACTGCTGAACCCGACCGGTGCGGGCGCGTCACCCTCGGCGTTCGGCGCCCTCCCGACGCCCCCGGCGCCAGGCGCGGGCTCTGCCACCTCTCCGAACCCCGCGCCGGGTGGGGCCTCACCGGCGCCCGATCCCGGTGCCGCCCCCCTGCCGCCCGGTGCGGGCCGGTCACCCTCCGTGCCGCCGACGCCGTTGCCCGGTGCGGGCCCGCTGCCCCCCGTGCCGCCGACGCCGCTGCCCTCCGTGCCACCGACGCCGCTGCCCGGCGCCTTCCCGACGCCCCCCGCGCCCGGCGCGGACGCGTCGCCCGCCGACTCCGGTGCCGTACCCACGGCCCCTGTGCCGCGCGCCGCCCCGGCGGCCACCCTGCCGCACGGCGACGACGCGACCGCCCCCGCCACCCGCGCTCCCTCGCCCCCCTTCCCCGTCGCGGGCGCGGGGGACCACCGCGTGGCTGCCGTCGGCGGCCGCACCCCGGCGCCGGGAAATCTGCGTGCCCGGCTCACCTCTTTCGTCGGGCGGGCCGACGACATCGAGGCCATCCGCCACGACCTCGCCGGCGCCCGGCTCGTCACCCTGCTCGGGCCCGGCGGCGCCGGCAAGACCCGGCTGTCGCAGGAGGCCGCCGAGAACGTACGCGACACGGCCCCCGACGGCGCGTGGCTGGCCGAACTGGCTCCGGTCGACGACCCCGCCGCCGTCCCCGAGGCCGTGCTCACGGCGATCGGGGCCCGCGAGACCGTCCTGCACGGCGCCGGCGCCGAGGAGTTCCGGGCCGCCGTCGCCGAGCGGCTCGACGACCCCGTCGCCCGGCTCGTCGAGCACTGCGCCCGCCGCCGTATGCTGCTCGTCCTCGACAACTGCGAGCACGTCGTCGACGCCGCCGCCCGCCTGGCGGAGGAACTGCTGGCCCGCTGCCCGCACCTCACCGTCCTCGCCACCAGCAGGGAACCCCTCGGCGTGCCGGGGGAGGTGCTGCGGCCCGTGGAGCCGCTGCCCGAGCCGTACGCCCTGCGGCTGCTCGCCGACCGCGGTGCCGCCGCCCGGCCCGGCTTCCGCGTCGACGACGACCCCGAGGCCTGCGCCGAGATCTGCCGCCGTCTCGACGGCCTGCCCCTCGCCATCGAGCTCGCCGCCGCCCGGCTGCGGATGCTCACGCCCCGCCAGATCGCCGACCGCCTCGACGACCGCTTCCGCCTGCTCACCTCCGGCAGCCGGACCGTGCTGCCCCGCCAGCAGACCCTCCGGGCCGTCGTCGACTGGTCCTGGGACCTCCTCGACGAGGACGAACGGGAGGTGCTGCGCCGTCTGTCCGTCTTCGCCGGCGGCTGCGACCTCGCCGCCGCCGAGGCGGTGTGCGGGCCGGCCGCCCTGGACGCCCTCGGCTCCCTCGTCGACAAGTCCCTCGTCGTCGCCGCCCCGACCGCCGGCGGCGAGATGCGCTACCGGCTCCTGGAGACCGTCGCCGAGTACGCCGGCGAACGCCTGGACGAGGCCGGCGGACGCCGTGCCACCGAGCGCGCCCACCTGACGCACTACCGCGAACTCGCCCGCACCAGCGACCCGTTGCTGCGCGGCCCCGGCCAGCTCGCCGCCATCGAGCGGCTGGAGCGCGAGTACGAGAACCTGCGCACGGCGCTGCGGCACGCCGTCGCCGAACGCGACGAGCAGGAGGCGCTGTGCCTGGTGCTGTCGCTGCTCTGGTACTGGCAGATGCGTGATCTGCGCATCGAGGCCCGCACCTGGTGCCGCGCGGTCATGGACCTCGGTCCCGACCCCTTCGCCGAACCGGTCACCCGGGCCGCCCCCGTGCGCGAGCGCTGCACCGCCGAGCCGCCCCCCATGACCGGGGAGCTGCTGCAGGAGGCCCGGCGCGGCGTCCACCTGGGGCATCTCGCCTGCATGGACACCGAACTGGACGCCTGGCAGACCCCCGAGGCCCAGCGCAAGCTGCGCGCCATCGCCGACGTCTACGAACCGGGGCTGCCGCAGACCTGCCGCAGCCCCGGCATGCTGTCCTTCTACGCCGTGATGCTGACCGGCGACATGGACCGGCTGGCCACGCTCGTCGACGCCGCCGTCGACACCTGCCGCGCCACCCCCGACTTCGACTGGGAACTGGCCGCCAGTCTGCAGATCCGCGCCAACATCCGCGCCAACCGCCCCGACCGGGCGACCGAGGCCGGCCGGGACGCCGACGAGTCGCTGGCGATCTACGAGCGTCTCGGCGACGCCTGGGGCAGCGCCGAGGCGCTCTCCGCGCGGGCCGAGACCCTCGAACGCAAGGGGCGCCACCTGGAGGCCGCCGCCGACTACGTGGCCGCCATGGCACACGCCCAGCGGCTCGGCGCCCGCGCCCAGCACGCGATCCTCACCGCCCGGCTCGGCAGCGCCCTGCTGGAGGCGGGCGAGGCCGAACGGGGCGAGCGGCTGCTGCGGGAGGTGCTCTCCGCCGGGGAGGGCGCGCACAACGAGGCGATGCCGTTCGGCCGGCTCGTCCTCGCCGGGTGGCTCAGCATCACCGGCCGGACCGCCGAGGCCCGCGAGCATCTGCGGCTGCTGCGCGAGGAGTTCACCATCGCCCACTTCGTCGTCTTCGACGCGTTCATCCTCGGCCAGGAGGCATGGGTGGACGCCGCCGAGGGCCACTACGAGGCGGCCAGGGAGAAGATCCGGAGCGCCCTCGCCCAGGCCGACGACCCGCTGTCGAAGGCGATGGCCCCACAGCTCTTCTCCTCGTACCTGGTCGTCGCCGCGCTGGCCCTGGTCGGCGCCGACGGCGGCCGGACCGCCCGCGACGCCGCCCGCTGCCTGGGCGCGGCCGACGCGCTGCTGCCCCCCGGTCATCTGTACTCCTCCCTGGAGCGCCGGGCCCGCGAGCGTGCCACCGCGGCGGTCCAGGAGGCTCTGTCCGCCGGGGAGTTCACGGCGGCGTACGCCGAAGGCGGCGGTCTCTCCCCGCAGGAGGCCGCCGCCCTGGTGTGACCGGCCGTGGCGCGAACCGTCCGGTTCTCCGCCCCGGCCTCTCAGCTCTTCGTCTTGAACTTGTGGATCGCGACCGGCGCCATCACCGCGGTGATCGCCGCCGACCAGGCCAGCGTCACCCACAGGTCGTGCGCGACCGGGCCGCCCACCATCAGCCCGCGGGCCGCGTCCGCGAGCGTGGACAGCGGGTTGTAGTCGGTGAACGCCTGGAGCCAGCCCGGCATCGACGCCGTCGGCGCGAAGATCGACGAGCCGAACTGGAGCGGGAACAGCACCAGGAAGCCCATCGCCTGCACGGACTGCGCGTTCTTCAGGACCACGCCCAGGGTGAGGAACACCCACATGATCGACGAGGCGAACGCCGTGGACAGACCGACGGCCGCGAACAGCCCGAGCCAGCTGTTGATGTCGAACCCGACCAGCACGGCGACGATCATCAGTACAGTCGTCGCGAACAGCATCCGGATCAGCTCGACCGAGACCTTCGCGAACAGCACCGAGCCGCGCCCGATCGGCAGGGACCGGAAGCGGTCCATGACACCGGAGTTGAAGTCCTGGCTGAAGCCGGTCCCGACGCCCTGCGACAACGTCATGCTCATCATCGCGATCATGCCGGGGATCACGTACTGCACGTACCCGTGCTGCCCGCCGCCCAGGGCCTGGCCGATCGAGCCGCCGAAGACGTAGACGAACAGCAGGGTGAAGACGACCGGCATCAGCAGGGCGTCGAACATCGACTCGGGGTCCTGCCGGATCCACAGCAGGTTGCGGCGGACCAGGGCCCCGGTGTGCCGCAGATGCCCGCGCAGGGAGATCCGCGCGTCGCCCTGGAGGCCGGGAACGGCGGTGGTCGCCGTGGTGTCGGTGGCGGCGGTGGTGGCGCTCATACGGCGACCTCCTCGCGGTCGTCGGCGGGCACGGAGTCCTGCGGGGCACTGGCGCGGTGGCCGGTGAGGGAGAGGAACACCTCGTCGAGGCTGGGCAGTTCGGTGCTGATGCCGGCGAGCGTGATACCGCGCGCGGTGACGGCGCCGACCACCGCGGTCAGCTGCTCGTCGCTCAGGATCGGCACCAGCACGGTGCCGCCCTCGGTGTCCACGGTCGTCGTGGCCAGCCCGGTGATGCCCAGCTCGTCCAGGGCGCGGGCCAGCGGCCGCAGCTGCGCCGGATCGGCCGGCCGCACCCGCAGCGTCCGCCCGCCGACCTTGGCCTTCAGCTCCTCGATCCCGCCGTTCGCGATGACCTTGCCCCGGTCCACGACGGTCAGCTCCGAGGCCAGCTGCTCGGCCTCCTCCATGTACTGCGTGGTCAGCAGGACGGTGACACCGTCGCCGACCATGGCCTTCACCTCGTCCCACACCTCGTTGCGGGTGCGCGGGTCGAGGCCGGTGGTGGGCTCGTCCAGGAAGAGCACCGCGGGACGCCCGATCATCGACGCGGCCAGGTCGAGCCGCCGCCGCATTCCCCCGGAGTACGTCGACGCCGGCCGCTTGGCCGCGTCCGTCAGCGAGAACCGCTCCAGCAGCTCGTCGGCGCGGGAGCGGGCCTCCTTGCGGGGCAGGTCGAGCAGGCGCCCGATCATGTACAGGTTCTCCCACCCGGGGAGCTTCTCGTCGACCGAGGCGTACTGACCGGTGAGCCCGATCACCCGGCGCAGCTGCCGGGGCTGCCGTACGACGTCGTAGCCGGCGACGGTCGCCTCGCCGGCGTCGGGCACCAGCAGCGTGGACAGGATCCGCACGAGAGTCGTCTTGCCGGCCCCGTTCGGTCCCAGCACCCCCATCACGGTGCCCTCACGCACCTCCAGGTCGACACCGTCCAGCGCCCTGGTCTCGCCGTAGTGCTTGACCAGCCCCCGCACGGTCACGGCCGCGCTGCTGGGCTTCTTGTCGATTCGTGTCATACGGCAGACACTCCCAGCCCCCACCGACAAACCCCCGACAGCCACCCGACAGCGCTCCGACGAGAGCGGACGGCGGGAGCGTGGTCCCCGCGCCCGCCCCCGCGCCCGCCCCGCCGTCGTCAGGCGGCTCGACGCGTCTCCTGGGTGTGGGCGAGGTCCACCTCGGCCCAGACGACCTTGCCGTCGTGCGTCGGGCGGCTGCCCCATCTGCGGGACAGCTGGGCGACCATGGCGAGGCCGCGGCCGTGCTCGTCGCCGGTGCGCGCGTTGCGCGGACGCGGGGAGGAGGCGTCGGCGTCGGTCACTTCGACGGTCAGGACCTTGTGCCGGACCAGGCGCAGGCTGATCGAGCCGGTGCCGTGCCGGACCGCGTTGGTGACCAGCTCGCTGACGATCAGCTTCAGGGCGTCCACGAGTCCCTCCAGGCCCCATGCGGCCAGCTGCTCGGCGGTCAGGTTCCGGGCCTGGCAGGCGGCGGTGTCCTCGCTGGGCAGGCTCCAGGAGGTGACGTGGGCCGGGCTGAGCGAGCGGGTGCGGACCAGGAGCAGACTGGCGTCGTCGAGGGCTTCCCGGGCCTCGACCGGTGCCATCGCGCGGGTGCAGAGCTCCTCCAGGGACAGCTCCGGCCGGGCGAGGGCGGCCCCCAGGCGATCCATGCCCTGCTCGATGTCCTGGTCGCGGGTCTCGATCATGCCGTCGGTGTAGAGGGCGAGGAGCGTGCCCTCGGGCAGTTCCAGCTCCGTGGACTCGAAGGGGACTCCGCCGATGCCCAGGGGGGCGCCGGTGGGAAGGTCGGGGAACTCGACCCGTCCCCGCGCGTCGATGATCGCGGGAGGCGGGTGCCCGGCCGTCGCCATGGTGCAGCGGCGGGTGGCCGGGTCGTAGACGGCGTACAGACAGGTGCCCAGCACCGCGAGGTTCTGCTCCGGGGCGAAGGCGTCCGCCTCCCCCAGCCGCTGGACCGTGTCGTCGAGGCGGGATAGCACTTCCTCGGGGGGCAGATCGATGTCGGTGAGCGTGTGGACGGCGGTGCGGAACCTGGCCATGGTCGCGGCGGCGTCGAGGCCGTGTCCGACCACGTCGCCGACCACGAGGGCCACCCGCGCGCCGGACAGCGGGATCACGTCGAACCAGTCGCCCCCGACGCCCCTGTCCATGTCGGCGGGCAGGTAGTGCGAGGCGGCCTCGACCGCCGCGCCGCCCCGCAGACGGTGCGGGAGCAGGATGCGCTGGAGCGCGAGGGCCGTGGTCTGCTCGCGGCAGTACCGGCGGGCCGTGTCGAGCGACACCGCGGCGCGGCTGAGGAGCTCCTCGGCCAGGAGCAGATCGTCCTCATGGAACGGTGCGGCGTTCTCCGTGCGGACGAACAGCACCAGGCCCAGAAGGACCCGCCGCGTGCGGAGGGGCACGACCATCATGGAGTGCATGCCGGACTCCTCGATCTTCCGCGCCCGCACCGGGTCCCGGTCGATCCAGGTGCCCGGCTCGGTGCTCAGGACCGGCTCCATCTGCGACCTGCCCGTGCGCAGGACCTCGGTGTAGGGCGAGCCCGGCGGCAGGTGGACCTTCGCACCGTGCACCCATACGGCTTCCGGAGCGCCCTGGCGGACCGAGGCCAGACCGACCCGCCGGAGAACGGGGAAGCGCTCGCCGAGCAAGCCGACGCGGATCGGGGGCCCCTCGCCGACCTGGACCGACTGCTCCAGGTCCACGGTGACGAAGTCGGCCAGCAGAGGCACGGCGAGATCGGCCAGTTCCTGACCGATCTGCATCATGTCCAGGGTCCTGCCCAGACGCGTGCCCGCCTCGTCGAGGACGGCCAGGCGCTCGCGCTCCCGCCGGATCTCGGTGAGGTCCACGCTCAGGGAGCACACGCCCAGCGCCCGGCCGTCGGCGCCCTGGAGGCAGGAGAACGAGTTGGCGTACGCGCGCTTCTCATCCGTATCCGTCGGCAGCCACGTCCGGTACTCGTGGACCGTGGTGCTGCCGCTCTTCAGCACCTGCCGCATCACCGCCTCGGCGGCTTCGGCGTCGACCCCGTGCCACACGTCGGTGATCCGGTGTCCGAGGCGCCGGTCGTTGGAGATGTCGTCGTGGCTCTCCTTCGTGTCGTTCACCCAGGCGCACCGCAGGTCCAGGTCACGGATGACGACGCCGATCGGCGTGCGGTCGAGGATCGAGCCCCGCACCGACGCGTCCGTCGCGTCCTCGGACGCCACGCCGAACTCGGTCGTGGTCGCGAGCCACCGCGCCGCTCCGCCCTGCCCGCGCACCGACGAGATCCGCAGGCCGACGTCGAGCACGCGCCCGTCCCGGTGGCGCACCGCCGAAGCGCCCGGCCAGCCGTTTTGGGCACGGCGGCGGTTCACGAAGGCCGACATCGTCCCCGCCGTGCCGAAGGAGGGCAGGAAGAGCGCGGCGGACCGGTCCACGGTCTCCCGGGAGGAGTACCCGACGAGCTGTTCGGCGGCCTGGGTCCACGCCACCACGGTCCCCCGCTCGTCGAGCAGCGCGAAGGCGGTGTCGGATATGAGGGACGCGTGTATCTGCCTACCGAGTGTCACTCGGTCGCTGGTGGTGGTGGCCTTGCGCATCGGGTGACCTCCGACGACTGGAAAAGGATGAACTGTGAAATATCTCTGAAACCCTCCCCTTACCTGACATCGACCGGATGGTTCTTCGATCTGTGACAAACGACGCAAAGGGGGCCGACGGTCAAAGACCGTCGGCCCCCTTCGCGCGGATGGGCGGCCAACCGGGCGGGTGCCCCGCTCCGGGCCGGGCCTACAGCACCGGCAGGCTCTTGCGCAGCTCGAACGCGGTGACCTCGGAGCGGTACTCGTGCCACTCGGCGCGCTTGTTGCGGAGGAAGAAGTCGAACACGTGCTCGCCGAGGGTCTCGGCGACCAGGTCGCTGCGTTCCATCAGGGACAGCGCCTCGCCCAGGTTCTGGGGAAGCGGCTCGATGCCCATGGCGCGGCGCTCCGCGTCCGAGAGCGCCCAGACGTCGTCCTCCGCGCCCGGCGGCAGCTCGTAACCCTCCTCGATGCCCTTCAGACCGGCGGCGAGCAGCACGGCGTAGGAGAGATAGGGATTCGCGCCGGAGTCCAGCGAGCGGACCTCGACCCGCGCCGAACCCGTCTTGCCCGGCTTGTACATCGGGACGCGCACCAGAGCGGAGCGGTTGTTGTGCCCCCAGCAGATGTACGACGGCGCCTCGCCGCCCGCGCCCGCGGTCCGCTCCGAGCCGCCCCAGATGCGCTTGTACGAGTTCACCCACTGGTTGGTGACCGCGGAGATCTCGCCCGCGTGCCGCAGCAGCCCGGCGATGAACGACCGGCCGACCTTCGACAGTTGGAACTCGGCGCCCGACTCGTAGAACGCGTTCCGGTCACCCTCGAACAGCGACAGGTGGGTGTGCATCCCCGAGCCGGGGTGCTCGGAGAACGGCTTCGGCATGAAGGTCGCCTGGAGGTTCTGCTCCAGCGCCACCTGCTTCATGACCAGGCGGAAGGTCATGACGTTGTCCGCGGTGGACAGCGCGTCGGCGTACCGGAGGTCGATCTCCTGCTGGCCGGGGCCGCCCTCGTGGTGGGAGAACTCGACCGAGATCCCCATCGACTCCAGCATGGTGATCGCCTGCCGGCGGAAGTCCATACCGACGTTGGTCGGGGTGTGGTCGAAGTAGCCGGAGTTGTCCGCCGGGGTGGGCACCGAGCCGTCGACCGGCTTGTGCTTCAGCAGGAAGAACTCGATCTCCGGGTGGGTGTAGAAGGTGAAGCCCAGGTCGGAGGTGCGGGCCAGGGCGCGCTTGAGGACATAGCGCGGGTCGGCGAAGGAGGGGGAGCCGTCCGGCATGAGGATGTCGCAGAACATGCGGGCCGTGCCGGGCGCCTCCGCGCGCCACGGCAGGATCTGGAACGTCGAGGGGTCGGGCTTGGCGATCATGTCGGACTCGTAGACGCGGGCGAAACCCTCGATCGCGGAGCCGTCGAAGCCGATGCCCTCGTCGAAGGCCTGCTCCAGCTCGGCCGGGGCCACGGCCACGGACTTCAGGAAGCCCAGCACGTCCGTGAACCACAGGCGTACGAACCGGATGTCGCGCTCCTCCAAGGTCCGGAGCACGAACTCCTGCTGCTTGTCCATCTTCCGATTCCCCATCCTTGCTGGTCAGGCGGTCCGTCACCCGCCCGCGCACGGGACGGTCGGGCATCTGAGCATCCCACCACAACACCGTTTCATGCGCGTTGCGCACCTTGATCGCCCGGCCGATCCCGCCCTGAACGCCGCCGGTACGGCGGGTGTACGGCTCTTGAGCCCATCTTGCCTGCTCGGCCCGGCATCCGTAATGCCCGGCCATTTCCGTGCCCTCCCTACGGCATCGTCGGCCCCGCCCACTACGATCAGCGCACCCGTCCGTCCTCCGCTTCCCAGAAGGGCCAGCCCCATGGGTTCCGCCAAGAACAAGACCGATGCGTCGCGCAAGGCACGCATAGAGGAGATGCGGCGCGCGGAGCGTGCTCGCGAGCGTCGCAGCCGGATCCTGACCATCACGGCCAGTGTGGTCGTCGTCGCCGGTCTCGTCGTCGGCGGCGTGGTACTGCTCCAGTCGCAGTCGGACGACTCCGATGCCGCCGCCGGTGACTCCAAGAACTCCGGCAAGTTCGTCGCCGGCGCGGACGGTGTGCGGACGTGGAAGGGCAAGCTGACCCAGAACCACGTCGCCAAGAGCGTCAGCTACCCGATGAAGCCCCCGGTCGGCGGTGACCACAACCAGGTGTGGATGAACTGCAACGGCGACGTCTACACCGACGAGATCCCCGACGAGAACGCCGTGCACTCGCTGGAGCACGGCGCGGTCTGGGTGACGTACACGAGCAAGGCCGGCAAGGCCGACGTGGACGCGCTGGCGGCGAAGGTGAAGAAGACGCCGTACACGCTGATGAGCCCGGTCGAGGACCAGAAGTCGCCGATCATGCTGTCGGCGTGGGGCCACCAGCGCGCGGTGACCGGCGCGGACGACGCGGCCGTCGACAAGTTCCTCCAGACCTACGTCCAGGGCAAGCAGACCCCCGAGCCGGGCGCCGCCTGCACCGGCGGACTGGCGAAGTGACGGCGGCAGTGAGGCGGGAACCGTGAGGCGCGCGCAGGCCGGATGGATCGCGGGGGCCGCGGCGGCGCTGCTCGCCGGGGTCGGCGGGATCACGTACGCGGTCGCCCAGGACGGCGGGTCCGAGTCGGGCCCGCCCGCCGCCGACTCCGCGGACGCCGGCTTCGCGCGTGACATGGCGGTGCACCACCAGCAGGCCGTGGAGATGTCGTACATCGTGCGGGACCGCACCGAGGACGTGGAGGTGCGGCGGCTGGCGTACGACATCGCGCAGACGCAGGCCAACCAGCGCGGCATGCTGCTGGGCTGGCTGGACCTGTGGGAGCTGCCGAAGGTGTCGCCGGAGCCGATGGACTGGATGGGCATGGGCGGCATGGCCTCCGGCGAGGACGGCGCGCTGATGCCGGGGATGGCGACCGACACCGAGATGGAGCGGCTCGGCACCCTGAACGGCAGGCAGGCCGAGGTCTTCTACCTCCAGCTCATGACGGACCATCACAAGGGCGGCATCCACATGGCCGAGGGCTGTGCGGACAAGTGCTCGGTGGAGGTGGAGAAGCGTCTCGCGCAGGGGATGGTCGAGGGGCAGCAGTCGGAGATCGGGCTGATGGCGGACATGCTCGAGGAGCGGGGCGCGGCGGCCAGGCGGTAGTACGGCGCCGCGTCGGGCCGCACACGGCCGGGACCGGGACTCGGTGGTGTCGTTCGTGGGTTCCGTCGGGCTGCGGGCGGACTGGTGTCGCGTGGGTTCGTCAGGCAGCGGCTGGACCGGTCTCACGTGCGTCCCGCCGGTTTCCGGCCGGGTGGGGTGGTGGCGCGTGGGGCGGCCCACACCCCGTGACCCCCCATCGCGTCGCTCTGACGATTACACTGGTCCCGTGCCTCAACTACGTCTCGCCCTGAACCAGATCGACTCGCGCGTCGGCGACATCGCCGGGAACTCCGAGACGATCCTCGACCGGACCCGGCACTGCGCCGAGCGCGGAGCGCACCTCGTGGCGTTCCCGGAGATGGTGCTGACCGGGTATCCCGTCGAGGACCTGGCCCTGCGCTCGTCCTTCGTCGAGGCCTCCCGCACGGCACTGCGCTCGCTCGCGGCCCGCCTGGCCCAGGAGGGCCTCGGGGAACTCCCCGTGGTCGTCGGCTACCTCGACCGCAGCGAGCGCGCGCAGCCGAGGTTCGGCCAGCCGGCCGGTGCCCCGCAGAACGCGGCGGCGGTGCTGTACGGCGGCGAGGTGGCGCTCACGTTCGCCAAGCACCACCTGCCGAACTACGGCGTCTTCGACGAGTTCCGCTACTTCGTGCCCGGTGACACCATGCCGGTCGTGCGGGTGCACGGCGTCGACGTGGCCCTCGCCATCTGCGAGGACCTCTGGCAGGACGGCGGCCGGGTGCCGGCGGCGCGTTCGGCGCGCGCCGGACTGCTGCTGTCCGTCAACGCCTCGCCCTACGAGCGCGACAAGGACGACACCCGGCTGGAACTGGTCCGCAAGCGCGCCCAGGAGGCCGGCTGCACCACCGCCTACCTCGCCATGATCGGTGGGCAGGACGAGCTGGTGTTCGACGGCGACTCGATCGTGGTCGACCGGGACGGCGAGGTCGTGGCGCGGGGTCCGCAGTTCGCGGAGGAGTGCCTGATCCTGGACCTCGACCTGCCGGCCGCCGATCCCGAAGCCCCGGCCGGTGTGGTGGACGACGGGCTGCGCATCGAGCGGCTCGTGCTGTCCGAGGAGCCGCTCCCGGCGTACGAGCCGGAGCACACGGGTGGGTACGCCGAGCGCCTGGACGACGACGCGGAGGTGTACTCGGCGCTGGTCACGGGCCTGCGGGCGTATGTGCGCAAGAACGGCTTCCGGTCGGTGCTCATCGGGCTGTCCGGCGGCATCGACTCCGCCCTCGTGGCGGCGATCGCCTGCGACGCGGTGGGCGCGGAGAACGTGTACGGCGTGTCCATGCCGTCGAAGTACTCCTCCGACCACTCCAAGGGGGACGCGGCGGAGCTGGCGCGGCGTACGGGGCTGAACTTCCGTACCGTCGCGATCGAGCCGATGTTCGACGCGTACATGGGGTCGCTGGGCCTCACCGGCCTGGCGGAGGAGAACCTCCAGTCCCGGCTGCGCGGCACGCTGCTGATGGCCCTCTCCAACCAGGAGGGTCACATCGTGCTGGCGCCCGGCAACAAGTCGGAGCTGGCGGTGGGGTACTCGACGCTGTACGGCGACTCGGTGGGCGCGTACGGACCGATCAAGGACGTGTACAAGACGTCGATCTTCCGGCTCGCCCGGTGGCGCAACCGGGCGGCCGAGGAGCGGGGCGAGACGCCGCCGATCCCGGAGAACTCCATCAGCAAGCCGCCGAGCGCGGAGCTGCGGCCGGGGCAGGTCGACACCGACTCCCTGCCCGACTATCCCGTCCTGGACGCCATCCTGGAGCGTTACGTGGACCGGGACGAGGGGGCCGACGTCATCGTGGCGGCAGGGTTCGACCCGGAGCTGGTGACGAAGACGCTGCGGATGGTGGACACGGCCGAGTACAAGCGGCGGCAGTACCCGCCGGGGACGAAGATCTCGCCGAAGGGCTTCGGGAAGGACCGGCGGCTGCCGATCACGAACGGGTGGCGCGAGACGGCGTAGCGCTGCGCTGCGGGGGCTGCGGGGGCTGCGGGGTCGGGTGGGGTCGGGTGGGGTGCGGTGCGTGGCCGGGTGCGGGTGGGTCGTGGCTGGTCGCGCAGTTCCCCGCGCCCCTGGGGCGTTCCAGGGGCCGTAAGCCGTAGAGGGACGCCGCGCACCAGACCGGGCCCCGGACCCCACTGGTGTTCAGCGGCGCAGGGCCTCTGTCGGTTCGGGGACGTGGGAGGCGACCAGGCGTTCGTGGCTCGGGGCCGTGCCCCGGCGGTCCACCGCGTACGCCGTCGCCGCCACCACGAGGCCCAGCACCGCGAGCGCCGCGCCCGCCGTCGCCGGGGACGTCGTGCCGAAGCCCGCGGCCAGGGCGAGGCCGCCGATCCAGGCGCCGCCGGCGTTGGCCAGGTTGAAGGCCGCCTGGTTGGCGGAGGAGGCCAGCGACGGGGCTGCCGACGCCTTCTCCATGACCATCAGCTGCAGCGGCGAGCCGGTGACGAAGGCCGCCGTACCGAGCAGGACCACGGCCAGTGCGGCGCTCCACCGGTCCGACATCAGCGCCGGGAAGGCGGCCAGCACCACGACCAGCGAGGTCAGGCCGCCGAAGAGGGTGGCCCGCATGGCCTGGTCGGCGAGCCGGCCGCCCAGCAGGTTGCCGATCGTCGCCCCCACGCCGAACAGCGCCAGCAGCAGCGTCACGCTGGTGTCGGCGTACCCGGCGGCGTCGGTGAGCATCGGCGTGATGTAGCTGAACGCGGCGAAGAGCGCGCCGAAGCCGGCGACCGTGGTGCCGAGCGCCAGCCACACCGGTACCGACCTCAGCGCGGCCAGCTCACCGCGCAGACCGCCGGTGGAGGCGTGCGTGTGGTCGTGCGGGATCAGCAGCGCCAGGGAGGCGATCGCCGCCAGGCCGATCACGCCGACGCCGAGGAAGGTCGCCCGCCAGCCGAGGTGCTGCCCCACGAGCGTGGCGACCGGGACGCCCGCGACGTTGGCGACCGTCAGGCCGAGGAACATCAGGGAGACGGAGCGGGCCTTGCGCTCGGGCGCGACCATGCCGGCCGCGACGACGGCGCCGACGCCGAAGAAGGCGCCGTGCGGCAGCCCGCTGAGGAAGCGGGCGGCGAGCAGCCAGTGGTGGTCCGGGGCGAACGCCGACAGGGTGTTGCCCACGACGAACAGGACCATCAGGCCGATCAGGACGGTGCGCCGGGACATCCGGGCGGTGACCGCGGCGAGCAGCGGAGCGCCGATGACGACGCCCAGCGCGTACGCGGAGACCAGATGGCCGGCGGAGGGGATCGAGATGTTCAGGTCGTCCGCGACCTCGGGCAGGAGCCCCATCATCACGAACTCGGTCGTACCTATGCCGAAGGCGCCCACGGCGAGGGCGAGCAGGGCCAGGGGCATGGAGGGCCTTTCAGAGCGGAGTTCCGGACGTCGTATGTTCATCGTCGGAACAAAGACTGTCAGGCCGAGTATTCCAGCAGGTTAAGTCCGGGTTGCGGGCACCCCGCCCACGGCGTGAGTCCGCCCACATCGCTCAGTCGGAGGACTCGCCCAGCTTCACCCGCGCGGCGATCGGCAGATGGTCGCTGCCGGTCTGCGGCAGCGTCCACGAGCTCATCGGCTCGACGCCCTTGACCATGATCTGGTCGATCCGGGCCATCGGGAACGACGCCGGCCAGCTGAAGCCGAAGCCGCTGCCCGCCGCGCCCTGCGTGGAGCGCATCTGGGCGGTCACGGCGTTGAGGGCGCGATCGTTCATGGTGCCGTTCAGGTCGCCGAGCAGCACGACCCGGCTCTGCTTCTCGTCGGAGATGGCCTCGCCGAGCGCGTCGGCGCTGGTGTCGCGCTGCCGGGCCGTGAACCCGGCCTCCAGCTTGACCCGCACCGAGGGCAGGTGGGCGACGTAGACGGCGAGGTACCCGCCGGGCGCGGACACCGTGGCGCGCATGGCGCGGATCCAGCCGAGCTTGATGTCGACGGGGCGGACGTTGCTCAGCGGATACTTGCTCCACAGCCCGACCGTGCCCTGCACCGAGTGGTAGCGGTACGTCGAGGCCATGGCCGCCTCGTACACCGGTACGGCCGACGCGGTCAGCTCCTCCAGCGCCACCACGTCCGCGCCGGACGCGGCCACCTCGCGGGCGGTGCCGGGGGGATCGGCGTTCTCGGCGTTGACGTTGTGGGTGGCGACGGTCAGTTCGCCGCCGCCGCCGGCCTTGTCGGTCAGCAGCCCGCCGAAGAGGTTGAGCCAGACGATCGCCGGGACCAGCACCGCGATCAGCGCGACGACCGACCTGCGCAGCAGCGCCGGCAGGAGCAGTACCGGGACGAGCACGCCGATCCAGGGCAGGAACGTCTCCGTGAGACTGCCGAGGTTGCCCACGCTGTTCGGGATGTACGCGTGGCCCACCATCACACCGGCGAGCAGCACGGCGAGCACGGCCACGACGAGACCGCGCCGCCAGATGCCGGGGTCGCCACGCCGGCCGCCGGTCACACGGACCGCCACGCGCCGAAGCCGAGTTCCGCGTCGCTGGGGCTCCGAGTCGCCGTCCGCCGTCTCCGTCACGTACGCCTGCTGCGCCATACCGTCGCCTCGCTACCTGCCGTGCACACCGTCGTCCCCCGTGCACAAGACCCTAGGGGATGTCCGGCTCCGATCCTGCCGTCACATGACGGCCGTACGGGGACTTAGGACGAACAAGTCCGCGCCCGGGGTTCCGTTTTCGAGGGCCGTGCGTGGCTTCTGTGACGAAACGCGCACATTCGGGTTAGGCGGTGCGTGAGCTGACGGGCCGTAGTCCTTCGAGCAGGGTGTCGACGAGCTGTTCCGGGAGGCCTTCGGGCAGTTCGGCGTCGGGGTGCAGCAAGGAGCGCACGAGCATGGGACCGACGACGATGTCGTGGGCGAGTTCCACGTCGATATCGGCGCGGAGTTCACCGTCCCGCTGTCCGCGCCGGAGGACCTCCAGGCCGAGCCGGCGGCGCGGTGCGATGACGGCGTTGTGGTACGCGGCCCAGATCCGGGGGCTGGTCTTCATCTGCGCGTACGCGCTGTGCAGGATCGCCGAGGTGCGGTTGGCCAGACCGCGCCGCCGCAGGGCTTCGAGGAGCACGACGAGGTCGTCGCGCAGGGAGGTGCCGGGGAGTTCGGGGTCGGCGGGCTCGGCGGCGCGGACGACGTCGACGAGGAGTTCCTCCTTGCCGCTCCAGCGCCGGTAGATGGTCGCCTTGCCGACGCCGGCGGTACGGGCGATGCGCTCGATGGAGAGTTCGGCGAGCGGGACGCCGTCCTCCAGGAGTCTCATCGTGCCTTCGATGATGGCGCGTTCCACTGCCTCGCTGCGGGGACGGCCCCTGACGGGGGCCGCGGGCGAGGGGTGGCCGGCGGCGAGGGAGTTCACCGGGTTGCGTCCTTTCCGTGCGTTGCGCTGATTGTCCCAGCCCCGCGGCGCCGGCCGCCGCCGTACGGCGACACCGCCGGTGCCGTGGCGCGGCGCGGGCGGGTGCGCCGCTCTTCGCGACGAAGCCGCACGGGCCCCCGCGGGAACGCTGCCCGCGGGAACGCTGTCCGCGGGGCGTGGCCGCGGACGCCCGTGCGGCAGCCCGCCCGCGCCGGGCTCATCCCGCGCCGTCCGCCCCCGCGTGCGCCTCCTGCGGAACGCGGGGCGCGTCCTTCGGGGCGCCGGGGGTTCTGCCCGGCAGGAACGCGGCCACCACCGCCGCGCCCACCAGCGCCACCCCCGCCCCGCACCAGGCCGTGACATGCATGGCGTCCAGGAAGGCCTGGTGGGCCGGGGCCACCAGGGAGGCGCCCTCCGGGCCCAGGCGGGAGGCTGCGGCCAGGGTCGCCTCGATCGACTCGCCGGCCGTGTGGCGCGCCGAGGCGGGGAGGGCGGCCAGGTGCCCGTCGATCGAGGTGCGGTAGGCCGTGGAGAGGACCGAGCCGAGCACCGCGATGCCGAGGGCGCCGCCGACCTGGCGGAAGGTGTTGCTCAGGGCGGAGGCGGAGCCGGCCTTCTCGCGGGGCAGGGCCTGCATGATGACGACACTCGTCGGGGTCATGATGTGCGCCATGCCGGTGCCCATGAGGAAGAAGACGACCTCCAGCACCCAGATCGGCGTGTTCTCGTCCAGCGTCGCGAACGCGCCGAGCGTCGCCGCGATGATCAGCATGCCTGCGGTGGTCGTCGCCCTGTTGCCGAAGCGGTCGACGGCCAGCCGGGCGCGCGGGGCGAAGATCATCTGGGCGGCGGCCAGGGGCAGCATCAGCAGGCCGGTCTCCAGCGGCGAGTAGCCGCGCACGCTCTGGGTGTAGAAGACGGCGAAGAACGTCACGCCCATCAACGCGAAGAAGACCAGCGCGATGACGCCGATCGCGGCCGAGAACACCTTGTTCCGGAAGTGGCCGATGTCGATGGAGGGGTGGTCGCTCCGCTTCTCGAAGAGGACGAACGCGGTCAGGACGGCGAGCCCCGCCCCGATGGCCGCCAGCACCAAGGGATCCGTGAAGTCCGCGAGCTGCCCGCCCTTGATGATGCCGTAGACCAGCAGGACCAGGCCGGCGACGGACAGGACCACGCCGACGGGGTCGATCCGGCCGGGGGCGGGGTCCCGGGAGTCGGGGACGAGCCACAGCATCAGGGCGACGGCCAGGATCACGATCGGCACGTTGACCAGGAAGACCGAGCCCCACCAGAACCGGTCGAGGAGGATGCCGCCGGTGATCGGGCCGATCGCTATCGCGAGGCCGACGCCGCCAGCCCAGATGCCGATGGCCTTGGGCTGCTCGTCCCGCTCGAAGACGTTCATCAGGACGGCGAGCGTGGCCGGCATGACGAAGGCCGCGCCGAAGCCCATCACCGCGCGGAAGGTCACGAGTTCCGCCGGTGAGCCGGAGAAGGCGGCGAGCGCCGAGCCGATGCCGAACACCACGAGCCCGCCGAGCAGGATCTTCTTGCGGCCGAGCCGGTCTCCGAGCAGTCCCGCGCTGAACAGCAGGCCCGCGAAGACCAGGGTGTAGGCGTTGATCGCCCATTCCAGCTCGCTCTGGGTGGCGCCCAGCCCGGTCGGCGCGGGCGTCGAGATCGTCTTGACGGCGACGTTCAGGATCGAGTTGTCCAGGACCACGATCAGCAGGCTCAGCATGAGCACGCCGAGTATGGCCCAGCGGCGCCGGTGCACCGCTTCCGGGACACGGGTGCCGGGAACGGCGGGAGTCGTCATGTTCACGAGCGTAGGAAATTACGATACGAGACGGTACCGTATCGAAAAGTCTTTGCCCGTCCCTGGTGCGATCCTTACGTGCGCGCGTGCGCGCCCCACGTGTGACGAGGGCCCCCTAGCCGTCCCTGGCACGAGGTGCCACGATGGAACCGGTCCGGGGACGCCGTCAGGGCGCCTCGAGATGACGTAAGGAGCCGTTGCAATGACGCAGCTTCCGGCTGCCCAGACTGCACCGCAGAAACCCTCCGACGGCAGCAAGGCGCTGTACGGGGGCAAGGGCACCCGCCGCATCACCGTGCGTGACATCGCCCTCGCCAAGGAGCGCGGCGAGAAGTGGCCCATGCTCACCGCCTACGACGCGATGACCGCGTCCGTCTTCGACGAGGCCGGCATCCCGGTCATCCTCGTCGGCGACTCGGCGGGCAACTGCCACCTCGGGTACGAGACCACCGTGCCCGTCACCCTCGACGAGATGACCATGCTCTCCGCCGCGGTCGTACGGGGCACCACGCGCTCACTGATCGTCGGTGACCTGCCCTTCGGGTCCTACCAGGAGGGGCCGGTGCAGGCGCTGCGCACGGCCACCCGGCTGGTGAAGGAGGCCGGTGTGCAGGCCGTGAAGCTGGAGGGCGGTGAGCGGTCGCACGAGCAGATCCGGCTGCTGGTCGACTCCGGCATCCCGGTCATGGCCCACATCGGCCTCACCCCGCAGTCCGTCAACGCCATGGGCTACCGGGTGCAGGGGCGCGGCGAGGAGGCCGCGCAGCAGTTGCTGCGGGACGCCAAGGCCGTGCAGGACGCGGGGGCGTTCGCGGTCGTGCTGGAACTGGTGCCGGCCGAGCTGGCCGCCGAGGTGACGCGCACGCTGCAGATCCCGACGGTCGGCATCGGCGCGGGCGCGGAGACCGACGCGCAGGTGCTGGTGTGGACCGACATGCTCGGGCTGACCGCCGGGCGGGTGCCCAAGTTCGTGAAGCAGTACGCGAACCTGCGTGAGGTGATGGGCAACGCGGCGAAGGCGTTCGCCGAGGACGTCGTCGGCGGCGCGTTCCCGCAGGAGGATCACTCCGTCCACTGAGCCACCGCCGTACCACGGCAGCCCGCCGATCGTCCCCCGTCGGCGGGCTGCCTTCCTTCCGGCGCCGCGTCAGCCCTGACCGGCCGCCTGGTCCCGGAGGAACTGGTGCAGCGGGGCCGTCGCGCGCACGCGGTACTCCTGGACGGACCAGCCGTTGCCGTCGGGGTCCTTGAAGTACATGAACGTGGCGCCGTCGTCGGGGGTGTACTGCACGGGCTCGGAGACCTCCAGGCCCCGCTCGACCAGTTCCGCGCGGGCCGCCTTGATGTCGGCGACACAGAGCTGCAGACCCTGGTAGGAACCGGGCTCGGGCTTCGTCTGACCCTGGGTCACGTCCCAGATGCTGTCGCCGAGGGCGATCGAGCAGCCGGAGCCGGGGGGAGTCAGCTGGACGATCCGCATGCCCGGCATGACCTCCTGGTCGATGTCGACGTGGAAGCCGACCTTGTCACGGTAGAAGTCGCGGGCCCGGTCGATGTCGCTCACCGGCAGCGGGATCACTTCGAGAGTGAAGTCCATCAGTGCTCCTCCAGGTCGAATCGCCGACGCGTCTGGCTGAACGGCTCACCCTCACCGAAGCGGAAATCGGTACGCGGCGCCACCGAGAAGACACAAGCGTGACCCGGTCTGTGGGGGAAGCGGCCGTTCCGCACCTCGAAGTGCCAGAACTCGCCGTATCTCGCCTCCCGGGCCGCCGGCTCCCGCAGCCGGCCCTCGTCGGTCACGCGGACGGCCTCGCCCCCGGCCGCCAGGAAGCAGCCCCCGCCCCAGGTGCCGGTGCCGGTCGTCGGGACGGCCTGCGCGTTCCCCGCGAGGTCGCGGCCCTCGCGCTCCTCGGGCCCGGTGCGGAAGTGCAGCGCGCCGCCGCCCGACCGGACCGCGGGCAGCGGCGTCGCGTGCGGCCGCCCGTCCGGACGTACCGTCGAGATCCGGAACAGCTCCGCCACCCTGAACAGGGCCTCTGCCTCGGGCCAGGGCGTCGCGGGGGCCGTCGCGTCGCTGCAGCGCGTGTCGAGCCGGGTCCGCCGTCTGCGCCGGTCATCGGCCGCCTCCTGCCGCCGATGTGCCGGTGACGGCGCGCGCCCCGTACGGCGGCCGAACTCATCGGAGCCTGTCACCGGCGGGCCGGTTAGGCTCGGCTCGTACCACGTTGATCCCGACGGGAGGGCGAAGGATGACGCCGGGGCGCAGAAGCAGTACCTTCACGCGACTGCTGCGGCACGGCTTCACCGACCCGGCCGGGGCCGAGCGCCTGCTGGACGGCGCCGGGCTCGACGCCGTCCGCGACGATCCGGTGCTGCTGGAGGCGCTGGGCGCCACCGCCGACCCCGACCTCGCGCTGGACGGCGTGGCACGGCTGCTGGAGGCGCAGCCCGACCCCACCGCGCGCCGTGAACTGCTCGACACCCTCACGGCCTCCAAGCCGCTGCGCGACCGGCTCCTCGGGGTGCTCGGCGCCTCCTCCGCCCTCGCCGACCACCTCGCCCGGCACTCCGGCGACTGGCAGGCGCTGGTCACCTACGAACCGAGGGACCTGCACCGTGGCGTCGAGGAGTTCGAGCGCGGGCTCGCCGAGGCGGCCGACCCGGTCGCGCTGCGCGTCGCCTACCGGCGCTGTCTGCTCTCCATCGCCGCCCGCGACGTGTGCGGCACCATCGACATCGAGGAGACCGCGGCCGAGCTCGCCGACCTGGCCACCGCGACCTTGCGCCGCGCCCTCGCCCTGGCCGCCTCCGACGCGCCCGGCGACGCCGCGACGTGCCGCCTCGCGGTGATCGCGATGGGCAAGTGCGGCGGGCACGAGCTCAATTACGTCTCCGACGTGGACGTCATCTTCGTCGGGGAGGCGGTCGAGGGCGGCGACGAGGGCAAGGCGCTCCGGGCCGCCACCCGGCTCGCCTCCCACATGATGCGGATCTGCTCGGAGACCACCGTCGAGGGCTCCATCTGGCCCGTCGACGCCAACCTCCGCCCCGAGGGCCGCAACGGCCCGCTGGTGCGCACGCTCAGCAGCCATCTCGCCTACTACCAGCGCTGGGCCAAGACCTGGGAGTTCCAGGCGCTGCTCAAGGCCCGGCCGGTCGCCGGCGACCTCGCACTCGGCGAGGAGTACACCGCCGCCGTCGGCCCCCTGGTGTGGCAGGCCGCCGAGCGCGAGAACTTCGTCGCCGACGTGCAGAGGATGCGGCGCCGGGTGATCGAGAACATCCCGGTCGCCGAGGTCGAACGCGAGCTGAAACTCGGTCCGGGCGGTCTGCGCGACGTCGAGTTCGCCGTGCAGCTCCTGCAACTGGTGCACGGACGGTCGGACACCTCGCTGCACAGCGGCTCGACCCTCGAGGCCCTGCGCGCGCTGGCCGCGGGCGGGTACGTCGGCCGGGCCGACGCCGCACAGCTGGAGGACGCGTACCGCTTCCTGCGCTCCATGGAGCACCGCATCCAGCTCTCCCGGCTGCGCCGCACCCATCTCGTCCCCGAGGCCGAGGCCGACCAGCGCCGCCTCGGCCGCTCCCTGGGCCTGCGCGCCGACCCGGTCGCCGAGCTGAACCGCGAGTGGAAGCGGCACGCCGCCGTCGTACGCCGGCTGCACGAGAAGCTCTTCTACCGGCCGCTGCTCGACGCGGTCGCCCAACTCACCCCGGGCGAGACCCGGTTGAGTGCCGAGGCGGCACGTGAGCGGCTTGTCGCCCTCGGGTACGCCGACCCCGCGGCGGCGCTTCGGCACCTGGAGGCGCTGGCGTCCGGCGTCAGCCGCAAGGCGGCGATCCAGCGGACCCTGCTGCCGGTCCTCCTCGGCTGGTTCGCGGACTCCGCCGACCCCGACGCCGGACTGCTCAACTTCCGCAACGTCTCGGACGCGTTGGGCAAGACGCCCTGGTATCTGCGGCTGCTGCGCGACGAGGGCGCGGCGGCGGAGAACCTCGCCCGGGTGCTGTCCGCCGGCCGGCTCGCCCCCGACCTGCTGATGCGCGCCCCGGAGGCGGTGGCCCTGCTCGGCGACGGCGACGGCGGCGGCGGCGGACTGGAGCCCCGCCACCGTGCCCATCTGGAGCAGGAGATCCTCGCGGCGGTGGGCCGCGCCGACGGCGGCGAACAGGCGGTCGCGGCGGCCCGTGGCGTGCGCCGCAGGGAACTGTTCCGTACGGCGGCCGCGGACATCGTCGGCTCCTACGGCACCGAGGCACATCACGCCCCCGCCGACCAGGGCGCGTTGGTGGACCTGGTCGGCGGGGCCGTGTCCGACCTGACGGCGGCGACCCTGGCGGGCACCCTGCGGGCGGTCGTGCGGGACGGCTGGGGCGACACCCTGCCGACCCGGTTCAGCGTGATCGGAATGGGGCGGTTCGGCGGGCACGAGCTGGGCTACGGCTCCGACGCGGACGTGCTGTTCGTGCACGAGCCCCGGGAGGGCGCCGACGAACGGGAGGCGTCCGACGCCGCGAACCGGGTCGTCTCCGAGATGCGCCGGCTGCTGCAACTGCCGAGCGCCGATCCACCGCTGCTCATCGACGCCGACCTGCGTCCGGAGGGCAGGACCGGACCGCTGGTGCGCACCCTGAAGTCGTACGAGGCGTACTACCGCCGCTGGTCCCTGGTCTGGGAGTCGCAGGCCCTGCTGCGCGCCGAACCGGTCGCCGGTGACGAGGACTTGGGCCGCCGCTTCGTCCAGCTGATCGCTCCGCTGCGCTACCCGGAGCACGGGCTGGGCGACGAGGCCGTACGCGAGATCCGGCGGCTGAAGGCCCGTATGGAGTCGGAGCGGCTGCCCCGCGGCGCGGACCCCAAGCTGCACACCAAGATCGGGCCGGGCGGGCTGTCCGACGTGGAGTGGACGGTGCAGCTGATGCAGCTGCGGCACGGGTACGAGGTGCCGGGACTGCGCACCACGCGCACCCGCGAGGCCCTGTGGGCGGCGCGTGAGGCGGGGCTGATCTCCGCGGTGGACGCCGGGACGCTCGACGAGGCGTGGGTGCTCGCGACGCGTGTCCGCAACGCGGTGATGCTGGTGCGCGGCCGAGCAGCGGACACCTTCCCGTCGCACGCGCGGGAACTGGCGGCCGTCGGGCGCTACCTGGGGTACGGACCGGGCCACGCGGGCGACATGCTCGACGCCTACCGGCGCACGGCCCGCCGGGCCCGCGCCGTGGTGGACGCGCTGTTCTACGAGGGGTGAAGGGGGAGCGGGACAGCGGGGCGCGGGAGCGTCGGGACCGCGCCGCTACGCCTGTTTCGGCAGCAGCGTCGCCCTGCCCTGCGGGGCCACCCGCGGCAGCGCGTGCGGCAGCCTCCCGTACCAGGCGCGTGCCACGCCGTAGCCGAAGGCGAGGCACAGTATGCCGCCGACCGCGTCCAGCCAGAAGTGGTTGGCGGTGGCGACGATGACGACGAGGGTGAGCGTCGGGTAGAGCAGGCCCAGCACCCGCACCCACGGCAGGGACGCCAGCCCGAAGATCGTCAGCCCGCACCACAGGGACCAGCCGATGTGCATGGACGGCATCGCGGCGTACTGGTTGGACATGGTCTTCAGGTCCCCGGAGGCCATCGACCCCCAGGTCTGATGGACCATGACCGTGTCGACGAAGAGGCCGCCGTTCATCAGCCGGGGCGGGGCGAGCGGATACAGGTAGTAACCCAGGAGCGCCACACCGGTCGTCGCGAACAGCACCGTGCGGGTCGCCGCGTAGCGCCCGGGATGGCCGCGGTAGATCCACACGAGGACACCCAGGGTGACCACGAAGTGCAGTGTCGCGTAGTAGTAGTTCATGCCCACGATGAGCCAAGTCACCGAGTTCACGGCATGGTTGACGGACTGCTCGACGGCGATGCCCAGTCGCCCCTCGGCCCACCAGATCCAGTCCGCGTTGCGCAGCGCCGCGGCCTTCTGCTCAGGGACCGCGTTGCGGATCAGGGAGTAGGTCCAGTAACTCACCGCGATCAACAGGATCTCGAACCACAGCCGAGGCCGGCGCGGAGTCCGCAGCCGGCGCAGGAGACCCGCCCCCGTGTCGTCCGCGACGGGGTGCGGAAGGGCCTCTTCCCGGCCTTCCGGTGTCGTCACGGTCGTCTCACCCATGGGCACAGAGTCTGCCAGAAAAGCCACCCCGGTCCGATCATCCCCTGGTGGGGTTCAGCACGGGCGTTCTACGGCTGTGGGAGGCGTCCGTCTCGTCCCCGCGTATCAGCCGGGGCGCCGGGTTGTCCGACTCGAGGACGATTCCGGTCACCAGGGGCCGAAGCGGTCGAACCGCGCACCACCAGCTCCGGCATGAACACGAACTCGCTGTGCGGCGCGGGCGTCCCGCCGATCTCCTCCAGCAACGTACGCACCGCCGCCTGGCCCATCGCCGGGACCGGCTTGCGGACGGTGGTCAGCGGGGGGTCGGTGAAGGCGATCAGGGGGGAGTCGTCGAAGCCCACGACCGAGATGTCCTTCGGTACCTCCAGGCCCTGCTGGCGGGCCGCGCGTATCGCGCCGAGGGCCATCATGTCGCTGGCGCACACGACCGCGGTGCAGTCCCGGGCGATGAGGGCCGTGGCGGCGGCCTGACCGCCCTCCAGGGTGTAGAGCGAGTGCTGGACGAGCTCCGTCTCCACCGTCTCCCGGACCAGCCCGAACTGGTCCTGCATCGCCCGCACGAAGCCCTCGATCTTGCGCTGCACGGGGACGAACCGCTTCGGGCCGAGCGCCAGCCCGATCCGGGTGTGGCCGAGGGAGGCGAGGTGGGTGACCGCCAGGGTCGTCGCCGCACGGTCGTCGGGCGAGATGAAGGGCGCCTGCACCTTCGGGGAGAAGCCGTCCACCAGCACGAAGGGCACGCCCTGCGCGCGCAGCTGCTCGTAGCGCTGCATGTCGGCGGTGGTGTCGGCGTGCAGCCCCGAGACGTAGATGATGCCGGCCACTCCGCGGTCGACCAGCATCTCGGTCAGCTCGTCCTCGGTGGAGCCGCCCGGGGTCTGGGTCGCCAGCACCGGTGTGTAGCCCTGCCGTGTCAGGGCCTGGCCGATGACCTGCGCCAGGGCCGGGAATATCGGGTTCTCCAGCTCCGGGGTGATCAGGCCGACCAGCCCCGCGCTGCGCTGTCGCAGCCGCACCGGCCGCTCGTAGCCGAGCACGTCGAGCGCGGCCAGCACGGACTGGCGGGTGGTGGAGGCGACGCCGGGCTTCCCGTTGAGGACGCGGCTGACGGTCGCTTCGCTGACCCCCGCCTGGGCGGCGATGTCGGCAAGCCGTGTGGTCACGGCACCGGACTGTACCGGCCGTATGTCGCCTTGCACACCAATCGGACGCCGGGTGCGGGCGGTTGACCGGCGCGCTGGCGGTTGCTGCGGCATGGCGTCCCTTCGTGACACGGATGGAAAGTGCTTGCAGAGTCTTGCACAACACGGTCCGTGCCCGCTCAACCCCGTAGAACAACGGTCTCACCCCGGTCGAGCACCGGTCACGCACGGATAACTTCAGTGATGCCTTGCACTTTTTTTCTGCAAGGTCTTTCGCAAAGCTTGCATCGCTGTTACGTTCACGGTCGCCCGGCGGCGGCAACGGCGCAGTCGAAGTCGACAGGGACGGTGGACGGGACCATCCCTGGTAACACGGGCTTTTACCTCAAGGAGAACTCATGCGGCGTGGCATAGCGGCCACCGCGCTGGTGGCGTCCCTCGCCCTGGCGGCGACGGCCTGTGGCGGAGACGACAGCGGCGACTCGGCGGAAGGCCCGGTCACCATCACCTGGTGGGACACCTCCAACGCCACCAACGAGGCACCGACGTACCAGGCCTTGGTCAAGGAGTTCGAGGCCGCCAACAAGGACATCAAGGTCAAGTACGTCAACGTGCCCTTCGACCAGGCGCAGAACAAGTTCGACACGGCCGCCGGCTCCAAGGGCGCCCCGGACATCCTGCGCGCCGAGGTCGGCTGGACGCCCGCCTTCGCCAAGAAGGGCTACTTCCTGCCGCTGGACGGCACCGACGCCCTCGCCGAGCAGGACAAGTTCCAGTCCAGCCTGATCGAGCAGGCCAAGTTCGACGGCAAGACCTACGGCGTCCCGTTCACCACCGACACGCTCGCGCTGGTCTACAACAAGGAGCTCTTCGCCGAGGCCGGCGTCGAGGCCCCCAAGACCTGGGACGACCTGAAGAAGGCCGCCGCCACCATCAAGACGAAGACCGGCGTGGACGGCTACTGGGGTTCCACCTCGGCCTACTACGCCCAGTCCTTCCTCCACGGTGAGGGCACCGACACGGTCGACGCCGAGGCCAAGAAGATCACGGTCAACTCGCCCGAGGCGCAGAAGGCCTACGAGACCTGGCTGGGCCTCTTCGACGGCAAGGGCCTGCACAAGGCCGACACCACCGCCGACGCCTACGCCCACATCCAGGACGCGTTCGTCAACGGCAAGGTCGCCGCGATCATCCAGGGTCCCTGGGAGATCACGAACTTCTACAAGGGCTCCGCGTTCAAGGACAAGGAGAACCTGGGTATCGCCACCGTCCCGGCCGGCTCCTCCGGCGAGGCGGGCGCCCCGACCGGCGGCCACAACCTCTCCGTGTACGCCGGCTCCGACGAGGCCCACCAGAAGGCCGCGCTGAAGTTCGTCAACTTCATGACCTCGGCGAAGGCCCAGGAGACCATCGCCCTGAAGAACTCCACGCTGCCCACCCGCGACGACGCCTACACCGCCGAGGTCAAGGCCGACCCGGGCATCGCCGGCTACCAGGGCGTCCTCGCCGCCGCCCAGCCGCGCCCCGCGCTGCCCGAGTACAGCTCGCTGTGGGGCCCGCTCGACACCGAGCTGCCGAAGATCGCCGGCGGCAAGGAGTCCCTGGACAAGGGGCTGAGCAACGCCGAGACCGCCATCGCCAAGCTGGTGCCGGACTTCGCCAAGTGACCCCCGCGTGGCCGCCGGTTCCGTCCCTCGGGGGGACGGAACCGGCGGCCACCGGCCTGTGCGTCGCACCCCTTGATCCGCAGACCCATACGAAGGTTCTCGACCCATGACAGTCGCCGTCCAGCGCCTGAGGCGCAGCTACCAGAAGCACTGGTACGCCTACGCGATGATCGCCCCCGTGGTCGTCGTGCTCGGCGTCCTGGTGCTGTATCCGCTGGGGTACGGTCTCTACCTCACGCTCACGGATGCCAACAGCCTCAACACGGCGCGCACGATCGGCGTCAACGAGATCGAGGCCACCTACAAGTTCATCGGCTTCGACAACTACGCGGACATCCTGTGGGGTGAGACCGCCTACGACCGCTTCTGGTCGCACTTCATCTGGACGATCGTGTGGACGGCCACCTGTGTCGGGCTGCACTTCTCCATCGGCCTCGGTCTGGCCATGCTGCTCAACCAGAAGCTGCGCGGCCGCACCTTCTACCGGCTGATCCTGGTACTGCCCTGGGCCGTGCCCACCTTCGTCACCGTCTTCGGCTGGCGCTTCATGCTCGCCGACGGCGGCATCATCAACTCCGCGCTGGAGTTCCTGCACCTGCCGGCCCCGCTGTGGCTGGAGGACACCTTCTGGCAGCGGTTCGCCGCGATCATGGTCAACACCTGGTGCGGTGTGCCGTTCATGATGGTCTCGCTCCTGGGCGGCCTGCAGTCCATCGACACCACGCTGTACGAGGCCGCGGAGATGGACGGCGCGAACGCCTGGCAGCGCTTCCGCTACGTCACCCTGCCGGGCCTGCGCTCGGTCAGCTCCACCGTCGTGCTGCTCGGCGTGATCTGGACCTTCAACCAGTTCGCGGTGATCTTCCTGTTGTTCGGCACCACTGCGCCGGATGCGCAGATCCTCGTCACCTGGGCGTACTACCTGGGCTTCGGACAGCAGCCACGCGACTTCGCACAGTCCGCGGCCTACGGCATCCTGCTGCTGGCCATCCTGATCGTCTTCACCTCCGTCTACCGCCGCTGGCTGAACCGCAATGACCAGCAGCTCGCGATCTGAGGCAGGAGTCCCCATGAGCACCACCACCGCACCCAAGTCCTCCGCCGCGGACCAGGCCCCCGCTCCCGCCCCGGCGCGCCGGACGCGCCCACGCGGCCGGCGCGGCCTCCTCGGGACCCTCGCCTCGCACGGCATCCTGACCGTCGCCAGCCTGATCGCGCTGTTCCCGATCGCCTGGCTGGTCTATCTGTCCCTCGGCCCCGACAAGGACGACTACCTGCACCCCGGGCGCATCTGGGGGAAGATGACGTTCGACAACTACGCCTTCGTCCTGTCGGAGACCAACTTCTTCGACTGGCTGACGAGCTCGCTCGTCGTCTCGCTGGGCACCACGTTCATCGGCGTCATCATCGCCGCCACCACCGGCTACGCGGTGTCCCGGATGCGCTTCCCCGGCTACCGCAAGTTCATGTGGGTGCTGCTGGTCACCCAGATGTTCCCGATCGCCGTGCTGATCGTGCCGATGTACCAGATCCTGTCGGAGCTCCAGCTCATCGACACCTACCTCGGCCTGATCCTCGTCTACTGCTCGACCGCGGTGCCGTACTGCGCCTGGCTGCTCAAGGGCTACTTCGACACCATCCCCTTCGAGATCGACGAGGCGGGACGCGTCGACGGACTCTCCCCGTTCGGCACCTTCCTGCGGCTGATCCTGCCGCTCGCCCGGCCGGGACTCGCGGTGGCCGCGTTCTACAGCTTCATCACCGCGTTCGGCGAGGTCGCCTTCGCCACCACCTTCCTGCTGGACGACGAGAAGTACACGTTCGCGGTCGGCCTGCAGAGCTTCGTCAGCGAGCACGACGCCCAGCGCAACCTGATGGCCGCCACCGCCGTACTCATCGCGATACCGGTCTCGGCGTTCTTCTACCTCGTGCAGAAGAACCTGGTCACCGGTCTCACCGCGGGTGGCACGAAGGGCTGACGCCCGTCGTCCGGAGACCCCCGCGCCCGCTGGGGCGCGGGTGGCGGCCGCGGTGCCACTCCGACCCCGCCGGCACCGCGGCCGCCTCGTCACCCCACCCCGCCCCCGCCGCCGCAACCACGCCTTGATGACCTCAAGTCGGCTACACAGCAAGGACGCCATGAGCCAGCACACCTCCGACCCGGCACCGACCTCCGCCGTCGCCACCGTCGCCAAGCACCGCGACTGGTGGCGGGACGCGGTGATCTACCAGGTCTATCCGCGCAGCTTCGCCGACAGCAACGGCGACGGCATGGGTGACCTGGAGGGCGTACGCTCCCGCCTCCCCTATCTGCGCGACCTCGGCGTGGACGCCGTGTGGCTGAGTCCCTTCTACGCCTCCCCGCAGGCCGACGCCGGCTACGACGTCGCCGACTATCGCGCCGTCGACCCCATGTTCGGCACCCTCCTGGACGCCGACGCGCTGATCCGCGACGCGCACGGGCTGGGCCTGCGCGTCATCGTCGACCTGGTGCCCAACCACTCCTCCGACCAGCACGAGTGGTTCAAGCGCGCCCTCTCCGAGGGCCCCGGCTCCCCGCTGCGCGAGCGCTACCACTTCCGCCCCGGCAAGGGGGAGAACGGCGAACTGCCGCCCAACGACTGGGAGTCCATCTTCGGCGGCCCGGCCTGGACGCGGGTGACCGAGCCGGACGGCACGCCTGGCGAGTGGTACCTGCACCTCTTCGCACCCGAGCAGCCCGACTTCGACTGGGACCACCCGGCGGTCGGCGACGAGTTCCGCTCCATCCTGCGCTTCTGGCTCGACATGGGCGTCGACGGCTTCCGCATCGACGTGGCGCACGGCCTGGTCAAGGCGGAGGGCCTGCCCGACCTCGGCGACCACGACCAGCTGAAACTGCTGGGCAACGATGTCATGCCGTTCTTCGACCAGGACGGCGTGCACGAGATCTACCGCCAGTGGCGACTGGTCCTCGACGAGTACGCGGGCGAGCGGATCTTCGTCGCCGAGGCATGGACGCCGACCGTCGAGCGCACCGCGCACTACGTCCGCCCCGACGAGCTGCACCAGGCCTTCAACTTCCAGTACCTCAGCACGGACTGGGACGCGAAGGAACTGCGCGAGGTCATCGACCGCACCCTCGAGGCGATGCACCCGGTCGGCGCCCCGGCCACCTGGGTGCTGTCCAACCACGACGTCACCCGGCACGCCACCCGCTTCGCCAACCCGCCCGGCCTCGGTACCCAGATCCGTACCGCCGGCGACCGCGAGCTGGGGCTGCGCCGTGCCCGTGCCGCCTCCCTGCTGATGCTGGCGCTGCCCGGCTCGGCGTACATCTACCAGGGCGAGGAGCTCGGCCTCCCGGATGTCGTCGACCTGCCCGACGAGGTGCGCCAGGACCCGGCGTACTTCCGCGGCGCGGGGCAGGACGGCTTCCGCGACGGCTGCCGGGTGCCGATCCCGTGGACGCGCACCGGCTCGTCCTACGGCTTCGGCGGCGGGGGCAGCTGGCTGCCGCAGCCGCGGGAGTGGGGCGAGCTGAGCGTGGCCGCGCAGGACGGGGTGGCCGGTTCGACGCTGGAGCTGTACCGCGCCGCCCTCGCCGCCCGCCGCGCGCAGGCCGACCTCGGAGCCGGGGAGTCCGTCGAGTGGCTCAAGGCACCCGAGGGCGTGCTCGCCTTCCGGCGCGGGGAGTTCGTGTGCGTCGCCAACACCGGCGGCGAGTCGGTGACGACCCCGGCGTACGGCCGGCTGCTGCTCGCCAGCGGTGAGGTGGACGAGGCGCACGGCGAGGTGAAGGTGCCGGCCGACACCACGGTCTGGTGGACGACGGCCTCCTGAGTCAGGCGTCCCCGCGGCTTTCTGAAAGCCCTCTCGCAAGTTTCTTCGTTCAACTTGCGACGGCCCGCTGCCCTTTCGGGCGGCGGGCCTTTAACATCTCCGTCACCGAAAGATGGTTGAAAGTTTTCAGCAAGAGCCTTCAACGGTGAAGGAACCCCACATGCCACGCAGAACCCTCCCCTGGGCGGCCGCCCTCACGGTCGCCGCCACCACGTCCGCCCTTGTCATGCTCCCGATCGAGGCGCAGGCTTCTCCACCCGGCACCAAGGACGTCACCGCCGTCCTGTTCGAGTGGAACTTCGCCTCCGTCGCCCGCGAGTGCACCAGCACCCTCGGCCCCTCCGGGTACGGCTACGTGCAGGTCTCCCCGCCCGCCGAGCACATACAGGGCGCCCAGTGGTGGACCTCGTACCAGCCCGTCAGCTACAGGATCGCCGGGCGGCTCGGCGATCGCACCGCGTTCCAGAACATGGTCAACACCTGTCACGCGGCGGGCGTGAAGGTGGTCGTCGACACGGTCGTCAACCACATGGCGGCCGGCAACGGCACGGGCACCGGCGGCTCGTCGTACACGAAGTACAACTACCCCGGCCTGTACTCGTCCTTCGACTTCGACAACTGCACCTCGCAGATCACCAACTATCAGGACCGCTGGAACGTCCAGAACTGCGAGCTGGTCGGCCTGGCCGACCTGGACACCGGCGAGGAGTACGTCCGCTCCGCCCTCGCCCGCTACATGAACGACCTGCTCTCCCTCGGGGTCGACGGCTTCCGCGTCGACGCGGCCAAGCACATGCCGAGCGCCGACCTGGCCAACATCAAGTCCCGGCTGAGCAATCCGTCCGTCTACTGGAAGCAGGAGGTCATCTTCGGCAGCGGGGAGGCCGTCCAGCCGACGGAGTACACCGGCAACGGCGACGTCCAGGAGTTCCGCTACGCCTACGACCTCAAGCGGGTCTTCAACAACGAGAACCTCGCCTACCTCAGGAACTACGGCGAGGGCTGGGGCTATATGAGCAGCGGCGTCTCCGGTGTCTTCGTCGACAACCACGACACCGAGCGCAACGGCTCCACGCTCAGCTACAAGGACAACGCCAACTACACCCTCGCCAACGTCTTCATGCTGGCCTGGCCCTACGGCGCGCCCGACATCAACTCCGGCTACGAGTTCAGCGACCACGACGCCGGTCCGCCGAACGGCGGGAGGGTCGACGCCTGCTGGCAGAACGGCTGGAAGTGCCAGCACGCCTGGCCCGAGATCCAGCGCATGGTCGCCTTCCGCAACACCACCCGGGGCCAGTCGGTGACCAACTGGTGGGACAACGGCGGCGACGCGATCGCCTTCGGCCGGGGCAACAAGGGCTTCGTCGCGATCAACCACGAGTCCGGTTCGCTGAGCCGCACCTACCAGACGTCGCTGCCGGCGGGGACGTACTGCAACGTTCAGAACAACACGACGGTGTCGGTGAACGGCTCGGGCCAGCTCACCGCGACCCTGGGGAGCAACACGGCGCTCGCGATATACGCGGGCAAGGGGAGCTGCTGAGGTGACCTGAGGTGAGTCGAGGGGCGGTCGGTGCGGCACCGGCCGCCCCTCGGCGCGCGCGGCGAACCATCCGCTGAAATTCCTTGCTAAGTGTTTCAACACTCTTGCTGTAAAGCTTTCGTGAGCGGTACGGTCGCGCCGGACGCCCGGCGACGATGCCGTGCCGCGGCGCAGGGGTCGGACCCAAGAGAGCCGCAATCACAAGGAGTTCACGCTCGTGATATCGAGTTGGCCGGCGCCCCGCAGGCGCCGAACCGCCCATGCCGGACGGGTCGCTGCCGTCACCGCGGCCGCGCTCGCCGCAGCGCTCGTCCAGCCCCTCGCCGCGCGGGCGGCGACCCCGCCGCCACCGCCCTCGGACGCGAGGCTCGCCGCCGAGCCCGCCCGGCACGACCTCACCCGCGAGCAGTTCTACTTCGTGCTGCCGGACCGCTTCGCCAACGGGGACAAGGGCAACGACCGCGGAGGACTGACCGGTTCACGCCTCGCCACCGGCTACGACCCCACCGACAAGGGCTTCTACCAGGGAGGTGACCTCAAGGGCCTGACCCGGAAGCTCGACTACATCAAGGGCCTGGGCACCACCGCCATCTGGCTGGCCCCGATCTTCAAGAACCAGCCGGTGCAGGGCGAGGGGGCCAACGCCTCGGCCGGGTACCACGGTTACTGGATCACCGACTTCACCCAGGTCGACCCGCACTTCGGCAGCAACGAGGACCTCGAAACCCTCATCGACAAGGCCCACGCCAAGGGCATGAAGGTCTTCTTCGACGTCATCACCAACCACACCGCCGACGTGGTCGACTACGAGGAGAAGTCCTACGACTACCTCTCCAAGGGCGCCTTCCCGTATCTGACGAAGGACGGGAAGCCCTTCGACGACGCCGATCATGCCGACGGGAAGCGGGACTTCCCCGCCGTCGACCAGGACTCCTTCCCGCGCACACCCGTCGTCCCCGCGGCCAAGCGGAACGTCAAGGTCCCCTCCTGGCTCAACGACCCGACGATGTACCACAACCGCGGCGACTCCACCTGGGCCGGCGAGTCCGCCACCTACGGCGACTTCGTGGGCCTGGACGACCTGTGGACCGAGCGTCCCGAGGTCGTCGAGGGCATGGAGCGGATCTACCGGCGGTGGGTGCGGGACTTCGACATCGACGGCTTCCGCATCGACACCGTGAAGCACGTCAACATGGAGTTCTGGAACCAGTGGGCCACCGCCCTCGACTCCTACGCCGCCCAGCGGGGACGCGACGACTTCTTCATGTTCGGCGAGGTCTACTCGGCCGACACGTCCGTGACCTCCCCCTACGTCACCCAGGGCCGCCTCGACTCCACGCTCGACTTCCCCTTCCAGGACGCGGCCCGCGCCTACGCCTCCCAGGGCGGCAGCGCCCAGCGGCTCGCCTCGGTCTTCGGTGACGACTACAAGTACACGACCGGCACGGCCAACGCGTACGAGCAGGTCACCTTCCTCGGCAACCACGACATGGGCCGCATCGGCACGTTCCTGAAGCAGGACGACCCGGACGCGACCGACGCCGAGCTGGTCAGGAAGGCCGGGCTCGCCAACGAGCTGATGTTCCTCAGCCGTGGCAACCCGGTGATCTACTACGGCGACGAGCAGGGCTTCACCGGCGCGGGCGGCGACAAGGACGCCCGCCAGACGATGTTCGCCTCCAGCACCGCCGACTACCTCGACGACGACCAGCTCGGCACCGACCGGACGCACGCCGACGACGCCTACGACACCGGAGCACCGCTCTACCGGCAGATCAGCGCTCTCGCCAAGCTCCGCAAGGCCCATCCCGCGCTCGCCGACGGCGTCCAGACCGAGCGCCACGCGGCCGACGGCCCCGGCGTCTACGCCGTCTCGCGCACGGACGCGAAGCGCGGCACGGAGTACGTCGTCGCCTTCAACAACGCCGACGAGGCCAGGACCGCCACCTTCCCGACCGACACCCCGGCCACCACGTTCCGCGCCCTGTACGGCACCACGACCTCCGCGAAGAGCGCCGCCGACGGGAAGCTCACCGTCACCGTCCCGGCCGGCGCGGCCGTCGTGCTCCGGGCGGCCGGCGCCCCCGCCGCCCCCGCCGCCGAACCGTCGGTCACCCTCGCCGTCCCGGCCCCCGGCGCCACCGGCACCGTCGAGATCACCGCGGGCGTCGACGGCGGCGCCCGCAACCGTGTCGTCTTCGCCGCCCAGACCGGCGACGGCAAGTGGCGCGTCCTCGGCTCGGCCGACCACGCCCCCTACAAGGTCACCCACACGATCGGCGAGGACGTCGCGCCCGGTACCGCCCTGCGCTACAAGGCGGTCGTCGTCGACTCCGAGGGCCGCACGGCGAGCGCCACGGCGACCAGCGCCACCGGCACCCCGGCCACCGAACAGCCCCCCACCGCCACCTCCCGCGACCACGCGATCGTCCACTACCACCGCCCCGACGGGAACTACGCCGACTGGGGCCTGTACGCCTGGGGCGACCTCGCCGACGGCGAGTCGACCACCTGGCCGGACAGCCACCCCTTCACCGGCCGTGACGCCTACGGTGCCTTCGCCTACGTCAAGCTCAAGCCCGGCGCCTCGAACGTCGGCTTCCTCGTCATCGACGAGGACGGCAACAAGGACGTCGCCGCCGACCGCACGATCGACCTGGCGAAGACCGGCGAGGTCTGGATCGAGCAGGGCAAGGAGACCGTCCGCACGGAACGCCCGGAGTACCCGGCGCAGGACAAGTCCAAGGCCGTGCTCCACTACCACCGCGCCGACGGCGCCTACGACGGCTGGGGCCTGCACGTCTGGTCGGGCGCCGCACAGCCCACCGACTGGTCGAAGCCCCTCATGCCGGTGAAGACTGACTCCTATGGCGCGGTCTTCGAGGTACCGCTCACCGAGGGTGCCACCAGCCTCAGCTACATCCTCCACAAGGGCGACGAGAAGGACCTTCCCACCGACCAGTCGCTCGACCTCAAGGCCCAGGGCCACGAGGTGTGGCTCTTGAACGGCCAGGAGAAGTACCTGCTGCCGCAGCCGGCGGGCAGCGCCGCCGCGCTGGACCTGACGACGTCCAAGGCGATCTGGATCGACCGGGACACGGTCGTCTGGAACGGCTCCGAAGCGGCCGCCTCCACCCAGCTGCTCGCCTCGCGCGACGGCGCGATCAAGGCGGAGAACGGCACGCTCACCGGCGAGGCCCAGTGGCTGCGCCTGTCCAGGGCGGCCCTCACCGACGCCCAGAAGGCGAAGTTCCCCCACCTGAAGGAGTACACGGCCTGGTCCGTCGACCCGAGGGACCGCGACCGGGTCCGTGACGCCCTGCGCGGCCAGCTCGTCGCCGCCCAGTACGCCGCGAACGGCGCCGTGCTCGCCGCCACCGGCGTCCAGACCGCCGGCGTGCTCGACGACCTGTACGACGCGACGAAGGCGACGCTCGGCCCGACGTTCCGCAAGGGCACGCCGACGCTCTCCGTCTGGGCACCCACCGCCCAGAGCGTCTCCCTCGAACTGGGCGGCACCCTGAAGCCGATGCGGCGCGACGCCACCACCGGCGTCTGGTCCGTCACCGGCCCCGCGTCCTGGAAGGACAAGCCCTACCGCTACGTCGTGAAGGTCTGGGCCCCGAGCGTCCGCGAGATCGTCACCAACAAGGTCACCGACCCCTACTCACTCGCCCTCACCGCCGACTCCGAGCGCAGCCTGCTCGTCGACCTCGGCGACCGTGCGCTCACCCCCGCCGGCTGGGCGTCACTGCGCAAGCCGAAGGCCGTACCGCTGAAGGACGCGCAGATCCAGGAGCTGCACATCCGGGACTTCTCCGTCGAGGACAGGACGGCCCGGCACCCCGGCACCTATCTCGCCTTCACCGACAGGTCGAGCGACGGCGGCAGGCACCTGCGCCGCCTCGCCGAGGCCGGCACCTCGTACGTCCACCTGCTGCCCGCCTTCGACATCGCCACCATCCCGGAGAAGAAGTCCGACCAGGCCGGCGTGGACTGCGATCTCGCCTCGTTCCCGGCCGACTCCGAGCGGCAGCAGGAATGCGTCGCCGCGATCGCCGCGAAGGACGCCTACAACTGGGGCTACGACCCCTTCCACTACACGGTCCCCGAGGGCTCCTACGCCACCGACCCGGACGGCACCGCCCGTACCGTCGAGTTCCGCAGGATGGTCAAGGCGCTCAACGAGGACGGCCTGCGCGTCGTCATGGACGTCGTCTACAACCACACGGCGGCCAGTGGCCAGGCCCGCACCTCGGTCCTGGACCGGATCGTGCCCGGCTACTACCAGCGGCTCCTCGCGGACGGCTCGGTCGCGAACAGCACCTGCTGCGCCAACACCGCGCCCGAGAACGCCATGATGGGCAAGCTGGTCGTCGACTCGATCGTCACCTGGGCCAGGCAGTACAAGGTGGACGGCTTCCGCTTCGACCTCATGGGCCACCACCCCAAGGCCAACATCCTCGCCGTCCGCGAGGCGCTCGACGCGCTGACCCCGCAGAAGGACGGGGTCGACGGCAAGAAGATCATCCTGTACGGCGAGGGCTGGAACTTCGGCGAGATCGCCGACGACGTCCGCTTCGAGCAGGCCACGCAGAAGAACATGGCCGGCACCGGGATCGCCACCTTCTCCGACCGGGCCCGTGACGCCGTCCGCGGCGGCGGCCCCTTCGACGAGGACCCCGGCGTGCAGGGCTTCGCTTCCGGCCTCCACACCGAGCCCAACTCCTCGCGGAGCAACGGCACTCCGGCCGAGCAGAAGGCCCGCCTGCTGCACTACCAGGACCTCATCAAGGTCGGCCTGTCCGGCAACCTCGCCGGCTACCGCTTCACCGACACCGGCGGCAGGCAGGTCAAGGGCTCCGAGGTCGACTACAACGGACAGCCCGCCGGATACGCGGCGGCACCCGGCGACGCCCTCGCCTACGCCGACGCCCACGACAACGAGAGCCTGTTCGACGCGCTCGCCTTCAAACTGCCGGCCGGCACCGGCGCGGCCGAGCGCGCCCGGATGCAGGTCCTCGCCATGGCCACGGCCACCCTCTCGCAGGGCCCGTCGCTCTCCCAGGCCGGCACCGACCTGCTGCGCTCCAAGTCGCTGGACCGCAACTCCTACGACAGCGGCGACTGGTTCAACGCCATCCACTGGAACTGCGCCGACGGCAACGGCTTCGGCCGCGGGCTGCCGCCGGCCGCCGACAACGGCCCGAAGTGGCCCTACGCCAGGCCGCTGCTGGCCTCGGTCGGCGTCGGGTGCGCCCAGATCGAGGGGGCCTCGGCGGCGTACCGGGACCTGCTGAAGATCCGTACGACGGAACGCGCCTTCTCCCTCGGCACGGCCGGGCAGGTCCAGGAACAGCTCTCCTTCCCGCTGTCCGGCACCGACGAGACGCCCGGCGTGATCACCATGCGCCTCGGCGACCTGGTCGTCGTGTTCAACGCGACGCCGACGCGGCAGGAGCAGCGGATCGCCGCGCTCGCCGACAGCGGCTACCGGCTGCACCCGGTGCAGGCGAGGGGCGCCGACGCGGTGGTCAAGGGCGCGTCGTACGAGGTCGGCAGCGGCACGTTCGCCGTACCGGGCCGCACGGTCGCCGTGTTCACCCGCGCGGGCTGACGGTCACCGCGGGCTAGGGTGCTCCTGTCCCACGCAGAACAGGAGCACCCATGCCGCAGATCACCGTCGACCACTCCGCGAGTCTGGCGGACGACTTCGACCGGCCCGCGTTCGCGCGAGCCCTGCACACCGCTGTCGTGGAGATCGCCGCCGCGAAGTCCCCGTCGTGCAAGACGCAGTTCCGCCCGTCCGACGTCACCACGGTCGGGGACGAGACAGAGGGGCACGCGGTCGTGCACGTCACGGTCGGACTGCTGGCGGGGCGGAGCGAGGACACCAAGGCGCGGCTGACCGAGGCCGTGCTGGAACTGCTGCGGCGGCATGTGAAGCCCACCGGGGGCCGCACTCTGCACGCCTCCGCCGAGGTGCGCGACCTCGACCCGTCGTACCGCAAGTTCGACCGGGTCGGTGACGAGGGACTCTAGGACGCCAGGGCGATCAGCCGGGTCACCAGGTCGGTGAAGGGGCCGTCCATCGGCTCGTCCTTCAGCACATGGCGGATCAGGGCCGCCGTCTCCTCGTCGTAGGTCGCGCTCACCGCGGCCAGCGCGGCGAAGTCGTTGACGAGCTGGGACTCCAGTTCCTCACGCGGGATGCGCCGGCCGTCCAGCCAGATCAGGGCGGTCGACTCGGCCAGTGAGATCCAGGAGCGGACGACCAGTTCCAGCCGCGCGGGCGGGTCCGTGACGCGCAGATGCGACATGATCTGCTCGTACGCCGCCTGCCGCACCGCGTCGACGAGGGCGTTGGTCCGTGACGAGCCGACCGCCGGACCGCCCCGCATCAACGCCGAGAAACCGGGGCCGTGGTCGTCCACGAAGTCGAAGAAGCGGTGCATCACCCGCCGCAGCCGGGCGCCGAGGGGACCCTCGTGCGGTTCCACGAACCGGCCCGCCAGATCGTCGGCCGCCCGCTGCAGCGCGGCCTCGTACAGGCTGAGTTTCCCGGGGAAGTAGTGGTAGACCAGCGGGCGGGAGATGCCCGCGGCGGACGCTATCTCGTCGATCGAGACCTCGTCGGGAGAGCGGCGGCTGAACAGTTCGAGGGCCACGCCGATCAACTGCTGCCGCCGCTCCTCGACACCCATCCTGCGGCGAACCCCGGTAGACATACGGACACCTTACCGATCGGATCCAGCCTCGATCGGACAGGACCGATCGAGGCGCCCCGCAGAGCATTCACAAATCCAGCACAAGTCTCTCACTTCGTGCCCGTGATGCACAGATCGGCATCGAGTCCTCCCGCTCCCCGTCCGTCAGCAGTTCGTCCCGCTGGTCGGCCTCGTCCTCCGGCACCCGCTGCCGGCAGGTCCCGCGGAATCCCGGAGTTCGCCCTCGAAGGCGTCGCCCCCGGCGGCCGGCGTAGCTTCTCGAAGAGCCGGTCGAACCCGATGACGTCCGGACGCGGCCGGTCGTCACGGGGTGTCGGACAGGGCCTACTGATGGGTGAGTCGCCGCGGAAGCCTCGCGCGGCGACTTGTTGACACCACTGTCAGCTAGCGCAGGCCGCTGACCGTCCGCCCGTCCGTCAGCGTCGCCTTCAGCTCCGCCTCGGCGCCCTGCTTCGCCTTCGCGGCCAGGAGGTTGCCGTGCGCGGTGCGGCGCACGCCGCCCGTGGCGCTGATCGAGGCGGTGTCCCGGCTGCCCGCCGCCAGCAGATACCAGGAACCGGCCGCCGACTTCCACAGCACCCCGGCGAGCACCTGCGGATCGCGGGCACCGCACGCCGCCACGTTCTCGGCCTTCGCGGCGACCGCCCCGTAGGTCCCGCCCGGCGTGTGGAACTGCGCCAGCACCCGCTCGCCGCCGCCCCGCCAGGTCTCCCCGCGCGTGCACACCCACGCCGCCGTGCCGCTCGCGTCGGGCAGCGGCTGCTCGGCGTACCGCCAGGCGTTCACCGACCGCATACCCTGCCCGCGCAGGCCGCCCAGCGAGCAGCCGAGCGGCGCCCAGCTGCGCAGCGCCTCCGCCCCCGCCGCGTCGTGCGGCGAGCCCGGCCGGCCGTTGGTGAGGCGGGCCGGGACCAGTTCACCGAGGTCGGTCATCAGCCGCGTACCGGAGTCGTCGGCGACCTGGAGGACGTTCCAGGAGGTGCAGGCGCCGGACTGGGCGACGGGGCTGGCCAGCGGTGCCGTGACGCCGCCTTCGAGGGCGAGGTCCATCGCTCCGGAGGCCGGCTTCATCAGGTCCCGCTCCGCGACCTTCGCGACCCAGGGCGCCGTCAGATAGCGGACGTTGCCGTCCGTCCGGTTCAGCACCACCGCGCTCGACTCCACCCGGCCCGCGCCGTCGGCACGGGCGAAGTCGAGGGCGGCGCCCGCCGTGCCGTCCCTCGGCTCGGCGTAGCGGGCGATGCGCAGACCGTCGTAGAAGATCGCCACACGCGCGTTGTCCACGTGCCCGGCGTACAGCAGTTGCGGCGGGCCCGCCGGGCCGCCGGACGGGGTGCCCGGCGTCGCCGAGACCTGGACCGTCCCGCCGGGCCGCGCCCAGACGGCGAGCGCCCGGCGCAGCAGCGTGCGGTCGGTGGTCAGGTCGCCGCGGGCCGGCCAGACGGAGAAGTCGGTACGGGTGGCGGACCGCCAGGCGGCGGGGGAGACCTTCAGCAGCCGGTCGGGGTCGAGGGCCGCCTGCGCCGACGGGTTTTGCGCGTACGACGGCGCCGCGGCCCCGTCGGCGCCCCAGCCGTCGTCGGGCAGCGCGAGCAGCGCCCCGCACACCGCGACGGCCGCGGCGGCGGCGAGCGCGGCCTTCAGATGCTGGCGGCGGCGCATCAGGTCGGTGGGCCGGGCCTGCAGCGAGCACGGGTCGAACTCGGGGGAGTCGAGCAGCGTGTACTGCACGGGGACGCCGTCGGCCTCCTGGAGCGCGGTGTCCGGGTCGGCGACCCCCGCGGTGCGCAGGACGTGGTGGACGTCGCTGTCGGCGAGCCGCTCCAGTCCGCGCAGCACATAGGCGGCGCGCGCGGGCGCGGAGAGCGCGGACAGGTGCTGGTCCAGCGCGAGTTCGTCGGCGCCGCCCGAGCGCGGGAACAGGCGCAGGCCCCACACCTGGGGGAGCAGCGGCGGCAGCTGGGACCGCTTGGGCCACGCCTTGCGCCGCAGCGGCAGACCCGCCTCCAGCGCCGTCCGCAGGACCTGGAGCCGGACGAAGGCGTAGCCCGGATCGCCGTCGCGACCGGTGGACTGGGCCGGGATGACCGACGCCGCGGCACGGCCGCGGGGCAGCGCGCGCTGGGTGAGGGCGTGCGCGGTCAGTACCCGCCGGTTGCGGCCCAGGGCGGGCGGCAGCACCAGGTAGGCGAGACGGACCAGCCGCGGATAGTGCTCGACGAGCGCGGCCTCGGCCTGCTCGACGTCGACGACCGGGTCGGAAGCGGAAGACGTGGTGCGCGGGGCGACATCCTGTGACTGCACGTTCAGCAGAACGAGCGAATCGGCCGTTGGTCACCGCCACACGGGTGAGTGGGCGCCGCGGGTTGACGAACGCACGGGGCGCGCGCGTTGAGCACGGCGCCGCCCGCAGCCGTATCGAACTGAGGCGCAGGCGCGTCCGCTCCATGACCGACCGGAGGAACAGATGAGGCTGACCCGACCGATGCTCGCCCTGAGCGGTGCCGTGGCGGTGCTGGCACTGGCGGGATGTGGCTCCGACGGCGACCGGACGGCCGTACCGGAGACGGCGACCGGCAGCCTGGAGCACCTGGCCGCCGAGGTGGAGTGCGCGCCCGACATGCAGACCGACGCGGACGAGATCAGACAGGCCATCTGCAAGAACACCGACGGCAAGTTCGTCCTCGCGACCTTCGCCACGGACCGGGGCCAGCGGGAGTGGATCAACGGGGCGAAGGACTACGGCGGTCACTACCTGGTCGGCCGCAAGTGGGTCGCCGTGGGTGACACCCCGGTGGTACGCGCGTTGCAGACCACGCTCGGCGGGGACATCGAGGAGGGCACCGACCACTCGGTGCACGAGAAGTCCCACGAGAAGTCCGGCGGGGCCACGCACACGGATCACTGACCTCTCGCGCACACGAAGAACCGGCGGCGGGACATTCCCGCCGCCGGTTCTTCGTGGTGCTACCGCCGCGTCACTGGCACTTGCGGCCGCTGTTGATGCAGTTGACCATCTTGTTCATCGTCTTCTGGGAGAAGAAGTTGATGAAGTCGTTGTGGTCGGTGATCGGCTTGTGCAACTGCTCCGGGAACGAGTCCACCGCGAAGGGGTTCTGAACCACCCCGTTCTCGATGGTCGGCGTGGGAACGTCGTACACCAGGCGGACCTGGAGCTGGGGGATGGCCCGGAAGCCGTTCGGGCAGGCCCCGTTGCCCTGGACGAACGCCACGTGCGTGCGGTGGTTGGCGCTGTCGATGTTCTGGCCGTCCCAGCAGCTCTGGAACTTGGACAGGCGGACCACGTCGCTGCCGCCGGGGCAGAGCGGGTACTTGTCCGTCAGCTGGCGGTCCTCGAAGCCGGTGCAGGTCCAGGCGGTGTTGGCGTTCGCCAGACCGTTGACGAAGGACTTGGCGTCACCCGTGATGATGCGCAGGGCCCGCGGCATCGCGACGACCCGGCCGGTCCTGTTGCCGACGAACTTCAGCTGGGCGACCTTGGGCTCAAGGATCGTGCCCACGTTGCCCTCGGTGCCACCGCCGGCGTTGTTCTGGTCGAAGTCCTGCGAGCCGTCCTGCAGACGCAGCACCGGCCAGAAGTACGACGACCTGTCGCCCCGGTTCTGGCAGGTGGTGTCGGCGGCCGCCAGGTCGTCGTCGCTCGCGAACGCGTCGTTGTTCTGGTTGCCGACGTAGTCGTGCAGGTGGTGGGCGCCGTTGGTGACACCCGGGGCGACGATCACGTTGTCGGTGTTGTGGTTGTCGTTCGAGTTCGTGCCGCACTTCGTGGTGAAGCTGCCCCGTGAGCCGCCCCGGCCGTTCGCGGCGAGCCCGTTCGGCAGGTTGCGGGAGTTCGGCTGGACGGTGGTGATGTCCTGGAAGTCCGCGGCCACCGGTCCGTTGCCGGCCTGGCCGCCGTTGCCCTGCTGGCCGTCGCCTTCCTGGCCGTCGCCGCCCTGGTTCTGGTCCCCGCCGTCCTGCTGGCCGTCGCCGCCCTGGTTCTGGTCCCCGCCGTCCTGCTGGCCGTCGCCGTTCTGATCGCCGTCGCCCTGCTGGCCGTCACCGTTCTGCCCGTCGCCCTGCTGACCGTCGGTGGTCTGCGCGGGCTTTCCGGTGCAGGGGGACAGGCTGTCCAACTGCTCGGAGGCGCTGCCGCCGGCCCGGTTGATCTCCAGCTGGATGCGGTCGATGATCACCTGCCGCCGGTCCTTGAGCGGGCCGAGGATGGTGTTCTGGACGAAGCTCCCGTCCCTCGCCTGCGCGTCCCGCGTGGCCGCGAGCCGCTGGTAGGCCTCGGTGATCTGCTGGTCGAGCGTCGCCAGTTCGCCGTCCACCTCCCCACGGGCCTGGTCCGGCACCTCGGAGATCTGCTGGCCGACGTCGGGGCAGTCGATCGTGGCCACCTGGGCCGCGGTCGCCTTCGTCCTGTTCCAGCCGTTGTCCTCGTCCGCCGAGGCATAGAAGTTGGCCCAGACAAGCCCGCCCCCACCGAGCGCTAGGGCAGCCGATGCGGCAATGGCCTTGGTGGCCAGCGGCGTACGGCGTTTGCGTGTGTTGCGTCCCATGGAACTCCTCTGACTTCCTTGCGGGGCAGCATCGAGGCGCCCGACAGGAGTGAAGCGGCTCCCTCAGATACGCGACGCGTCCCACGGGTGTTCAACCGTCCCGGAAATAGTTGAGAAGTTCGTGAGGACTCTGTGCATCAACAGCCCCTGGAACACCACGAGTTGCCGGTGTTCCACGGCGAGTGAACGGGTGGGGTGCCGCGATCGCCGCGGGGCGGGGCCCGCGCCGTGCCCGCCGGTGTCCGCGCTCCTCGGCGGCTTCCGCGCCCGCACGATCCGACGCGACGCGGTGTGCCGCGGCCCCATTCCTCGGCCGCCCCGACCTACACCCCGTCGCCCGCGAGGACCTTCGCCTCCGTCTCCGGGTCGAGGCCCACCGGGGGTCGGTCCGGGCGCTGCGGTGCCGTCCCGCCGATCTCCCCGAGCCAGCGCCACGTGTCGGCCACGGTCTCGCCCGCCGGGCGGCAGCGCAGGCCGGCGGCCAGCGCGCGGGACACGTCCGCGCCGTGCAGGGCGTCGTGCAGCCCGCTGCCCGGCGGCACCCACACCGGCAACCCGCTCCACGGCTCGATCCCCGCGCCCAGCACCACCTCGGGCGCGGTCCAGCGCAGTTCCGCCGCCGCGCCGGTCGCCCGTACGCACGCCTGGAGCAGCTCACCCATGGTGGTGTGCCCGCGGGGGCCGGTCAGGTTGTAGGGACCGTCGAGCTCCCGCTCCACCCCGTCCAGGATCCACTCGGCGAGGTCGCGGACGTCGACGAACTGCACCGGCAACTCGCGGGGGCCCGGCGCCAGCACCGGCCCGCCACGGGCGATCCGGTTCAGCCACCAGGGCAGGCGGCCCACGTTCTCGTACGGCCCGAGCAGCAGCCCGGCCCGCACCAGCAGCGAACGCCGCGCGCCGAAGGACTCGACGACCGCCAGCTCGCCGCCCCGTTTGTCGCGGGCGTAGTCGGTGTGGTCCGCGCCGGCCTCGGCGCCCTCGACGAGCGGCGCGTCCTCGGTGTACCCGGCGGGCGGTGCCCAGGCGTACACCGAGCAGCTCGACACGTACACATACCGGCCGGCGCGGCCCCGCAGCAGCCGCGCCGTGTCCCGCACCGCCCGGGGCGCCGCCGACCAGGTGTCGACGACGGCGTCCCACTCGCCGTCCGCCAGCCCGCCGAGCCCGTGCGGCGCGGTGCGGTCGCCGAGCACCTCGCGGACACCGGGCGGGGCCGCGTGTCCGCCCCGGTGGAAGACGGTGACGTCCCAGCCCCGTCCGAGGGCGGCCTCGACGACGGCCCGCCCCGCGAACTCCGTACCACCCAGCATCAGCAGTCTCATGGGGTGGACTCTGCCCCGGGGCGGGGCGCGGGGGGAAGCGCGCTCTGCCGAGGGCAGACAGGGGGCGGTGCGACGGACCGTCAGTTCTTAGTGAGCGGCGCGTACTTGTAGCCCACCCGCCGGATCGTGAGGATCGCGTGCCGGTGCTCCGCGCCCAGCTTGCGTCGGAGCCGGGCGATGTGGACGTCGACCGTGCGGCCGTCGCCGATGTGCCCGTAGCCCCACACCGTGGTGACCAGCTGGTCCCGGGTGTGCACCCGGTGGGGGTGCGCCACCAGATGGGCGAGCAGCTCGAACTCCAGGTAGGTGAGGTCGAGTTCCCGCCCGGCCACCTCGGCCGTGCGCCGCTGGCGGTCGACACGGATGGGAGTGTCGAGGTCCGCCCCGGTGCCGGTGCCGGTGCCGGTGCCGGTGCCGGGGCCGGTGCTGGTTCCGGTGAGGGCGCCGGTGTCCGTGCCGGTGCCGATGAGGAGCTCCGCGGACATGGGGCCGCTCACCGCCGACGGCGGGAGAAGCGGCTGCCGGTCCGCGGGGACGAGCACCAGGTACCCGACCATGGGTGGCCGCCCGGGGAGGGAGGGCAGGGTCTCCTGCGGTGCGGGCAGCCAGGTGGCACCCGGCGGGAGGAGGTCCGCAAGGCCCGGGACGCCCCTCACCTCGTCCGGGTCGACGGCTCGCAGCCGGTGCCGGGGGCCGCCGGGAGCGGGAGTGGGAGCGGAGGCGGGGGAGAGAGGGCGGGAGACGGGGGCGACAGGGGAGACGGGGCGGGACACAGAACCAGGGATCGCCATGGGAGGTCAGCTCATTTCGCGCGAGAGGTCCGTCAGGGGAGAGGGCCTTGTTCGCGCAGGCACCGAGGGCCGTGGGACGGCGTCAGAGGGCCGGCGCGGTCGTCGCGCGGCAACACACCCGGTCGAAGTCGTGGTGCTGACGGGAGGGCCAGAAGGGCTCGAGGTCATGGCGACCCGTCGCGGAGAACCTCTGGAAGCCGACCATGTACGCCATTGAAGCAGACGCCGCCCGGAACCGGACCGGCCTCTCACACCTCGGACTCCTCCTTGGCCGGTTCCCGCCGCCCGACGCCCACGGCACAGGGGGCGCCCACCGGTTCGGCGGACGCCCCCTGAAGGAGCCGAGCACGCGACCGCGCGGAGCGGCCACGGCGGAGCGGACGGATCAGACCTGGCCGGCCTTCTCCAGGGCGGAGCAGCAGGTGTCGACCAGCAGACGGGTCACCACGTAGGGGTCGACGTTGGCGTTCGGGCGACGGTCCTCGATGTAGCCCTTGCCGTCCTTCTCGACCTGCCACGGGATGCGGACCGAGGCACCGCGGTCGGAGACGCCGTAGGAGTACTTGTCCCACGGGGCGGTCTCGTGCAGGCCGGTCAGACGGTCGTCGATGCCGGCGCCGTAGTTCTTGACGTGGTCGAGCGGCTTGGAGCCCTCGCCGAGCGACTCGCACGCGGTGATGATCGCGTCGTAGCCCTCGCGCATCGCCTTGGTGGAGAAGTTGGTGTGCGCGCCGGCGCCGTTCCAGTCGCCCTTGACCGGCTTGGGGTCCAGGGTGGCGGAGACGCCGAAGTCCTCGGCGGTGCGGTAGAGCAGCCAGCGGGCCACCCACAGCTGGTCGGAGACCTCCAGCGGGGACAGCGGGCCGACCTGGAACTCCCACTGGCCGGGCATGACCTCGGCGTTGATGCCGGACAGGCCCAGGCCCGCCTTCAGGCAGTTCTCCAGGTGGGCCTCGACGACGTCGCGGCCGAAGATCTCGTCGGCGCCGACACCGCAGTAGTAGCCGCCCTGCGGGGCCGGGAAGCCGCCCTCGGGGAAACCGAGCGGGCGGGTGCCGTCGAAGAACGTGTACTCCTGCTCGATGCCGAAGATCGGCTCCTGCGCGGCGAACTTCTCGGCGACCTCGGCGAGCGCGGCACGCGTGTTGGACGGGTGCGCGGTCATGTCGGTGTTCAGGACCTCGCAGAGCACCAGGATGTCGTCGCCGCCGCGGATCGGGTCCGGGCAGGAGAAGACCGGCTTCAGCACACAGTCCGAGGCGTGGCCCTCGGCCTGGTTCGTGGACGACCCGTCGAAGCCCCAGATCGGCAGCTCGGCGCCCTTGGCGTCGTCGGCCAGGATCTTCGTCTTGGAACGAAGCTTGGCCGTCGGCTGGGTGCCGTCGATCCAGATGTACTCAGCCTTGAAGGTCACGGGCCACATCCTTCGGGGTGGGTCTGGGCGCGCTTGCGGGTGCTGCGGCGCTACGGCACCGGGGTGCCGCGTTCTGCATGTCCGGCAGCTTGTCAACAGGCGATTTCCCGATCATTGCCCGGTTGTGAACCCCGTGTTACCTGGCGATGCCGTGACCCACCTCTTCGTGTGAGGCGCCGCCGCGTGGGCGCGAGCGGCTCGTATGCGATGCGCCGCCGGTCCTGCCGCTCGTGGCCGCGAGCGGCAGGACCTGTGACACATACACGGGGCGGCCCTGGTCGGGCCGCCGCCTCACCGGGTCCTCGGTATGTAGGGCCTCACCCCACCTTCTCGATCACGGCCCGGCGGATCAGGAACTTGCCGGGCTCACGCACCTGTTCGAAGGCCGCGTTGTTGAGCAGGACACAGCTGCCGGAGACCGAGGTGACCTCCACCGTCGTGGACTTGTTGTTGTCCAGGTTGGTGACCTTCAGCTTCGTACCCGCCGGGAACTGGTTGCTCGACGCGGCCGGGGCGCCGGCCTCGCCGGAGAGCGTCACGGTGGAGCCGTTGCAGACCTGCTGCCCGGCGGCGCCTCCGCCGCCACCCGGAGCGGCCGGGGCGGCGGGCGGCGCGGACTGCTGAGCGCCGCCGCCCGCCTGTCCGGCTCCCTGGCCCGCGCCGTTGCCCTGCTGGCCGGGCTGTGCGGCTTGGGAGCCCTGAGCCGACTCCCCCACCACGCACCCGGCCGCCTTCTGCTGCAGCTGGATCTGGGCGATGACGGCCTCGCGGTTGGCGATTCTGGCCGCGGACTGCGCGTCCGGGTTCGCCCGCTGGTCGGCGATGAACCGCTGGTTGTTGCCGAGGGCGGTGGCGAAGCCCTGGCAGGCCGTCGAGTTCGCCGCGGACTGCGAGGCGTTCGACGTGCTCGCCATCACGAACGCGCCACCGCCCGCCACCGTGGCCGCGCTGATCAGCAGCGCCAGCTTCTTCTTCGTGCTGAGAGTTCTCCTGCGCGACATGCGCGCCTCCTGGGGGTAGGGGAGCGTACGCCGCTATGTACGAGATGCCGAACGGGGTTACTCAGTGGTTACGGAAGTATGTTGAAGTAACTTGCGTCACACGGGAGTTGACGACCGACATTGGTGCTGGTGGCGGTGCCGGTACCGACTCCGGCAGTCATGGCGGAGGGCGGTGGCGGGGCTGCCCGAGCCTCTCGGCGGCACGATCCGCAGATCACGCTGGACGCGCGCAACGAGCCTGCTGCCGTGGTTCAGGTGTGCGGCACCCCCTGGGTGCTCGCGCTGTGCCTCCCCGGGTCTCTGTTCGAATCTGTCGTCGTCTCGCGCATCTCTCCCGGACCAGGTGTGACACGGTGACAATTTGCCTGCTGACCAGGCGATTTACTGGACGTCCTGGGCGCCCTGGATGTCAGTGCCAGGCACTAGAATGGAAGCAGTGTTCGAGGGTGTCGCCGGGGTGTCCGGTGGCACCCTGACCGCGACAGGAGGATGCCCGTGCCCGCTGCCGCACTGAAGCCGAAGACGCTGCCCACCCAGTCCACCGCGAAACGCCCCGTCCCGCTCGAGCTTCCCTGCACACCCGTGGAGAAGCGGCCGTTGCCGCCGGGGCGTCCGCGTGACTGGTACATCTCGCACAACCGCCGGCTCAAGGCGCTGCGCCTCGCGATAGCGCTGCTCGACTCGGGGGTGTACATGCCGAACCAGGCGCGCAACGAGACGATCCGCAGCACCGCCGACCTCATCGGCGTCCACCCGCCGTCGGACACGACGTGTCACATGGTCCGGGCACTGATGCGGTACACGCGCTGAACCGGTGAGCCGTCGCGCCGGGTGCCGATATCCAGGTCGGCACCCGGCGTCCGCTGCCCGCCGCGGGGCGCGGCAGGCGCCCCGCGCGCTCCCCCCCTCGCTCAGGACGACGCCCTGCTGGCCGGCACCGACGATCGTCCCTCACCCGTGCCTACATCGCCCCACCCGCGCAGCACCTCCGTCGCGAACGCCCGTCGGTCGTCCCCGTGTTCGAGGAACCGCAACCCCAGCGAGCCGTCCGCGTCCGGCAGTTCGCAGCGCGTGTACCGGGCGCTGCACGACAGGGCGCCCTCGATCGCTTCCGTCTCCGCCGCCGGGATCACCGCGTCTGTACCCGGCCGGGCCGGCAGAGGGAGGAAGTCGACGCGCCCCGCACCCACGGCCCCCCGTCCGTACCGCGCACGGAAAAGGAGATGCGACCCCCCACCCTCCTGACGCTACGCTCTGTGCACGGACAAACACGTATCCATACATCCCGGGAGTCCCGTCATGGGCACCATCATCATCTCCGGGACGGTCGTCCTGGTCGTCCTGGGATTCGGGAACCACCTCTACTGGCTGGCCGCGGTCATCGTGCTCGTCCTCTACGTGCGGTACGGGCGCGACGCGTCAACGAAGCCCTCCGCCCCTTCGACCCCTTCGTCGCCCGGGCCCGCGCCCACGAGTTACAGGGCGTACCGCGACCGCCGTGACCAGCAGGCCAGGTGGGAGCGCCGCTACCGCCGCGAGCGGCCGCGGGAGTCCCGCCGTCAGGAGCGGGAGCGAAGCGCCAAGTAGGGCCCCGGCCCCGGGCCACCCCCCGGCCCCGGGCCACCTCGCAGTTCCACGCCCCGGGCCCGGGGTCACATGCCTGGGGCGCCCCACACCGGGAACCAGCGCCCCAGGTCCTCCTCCATCCGCAGATCACCGGCCAGCGCGGCCCTCACCTGGAGTTCCAGCGCGCTGTCGCGCCGCTGCCCACCGCCGGGCAGCGGCGCGAACGGGTAGAAGGTGCCGCGCTTGTAGAGATAGACCAGCGCCAGCCGCCGCCCCGCCTCGTCACGGAAGCCCGCCAGCGAACACAGCAACTGCGGGCCGAAGCCGTTGATCTCCATCGAGCTGTTCACCGCGTGCAGATCGTTGACGAGCTGCGGCAGCTCACCGGAAGCGCGGCGGGAGACCAGCCACGAGTAGCCGTACGCGTCCCGCTCCAGCTCGACCGGTGGCCCGGTCCGCTCGGTGTCCGCGTCCAGCAGCGCGCGTACCTCCCGGCGCGTCTGGTCGAACGCGGCTCCCTCGACGGTCGCGAAGCACACCGCGCCGTCGCCGGTCGGTGTGAAGGAGGCCGCAGCCTCCAGCGTCACCGCCGCCGAGGGCAGCGCGAACAGCCGGTCGAGATCGGGCGCGACCGGCTGCGTACGGCCGAGCAGGATGTTCAGCAGGCCCATGGTCACCCCTTTCCGGGAGCCGCGGCCTCGCCCAGCTCGGCGGAGATCCGCCCCAGCTGTTCGAGACGCTGCTCCAGGCTCGGGTGTGTGGAGAACAGCCGTGCGAGATTGGGCCCGCGGCCGAGCGCCGGCGTGAAGTAGAAGGCGTTGAAGGCCTGCGCGGTCCGCAGGTCCTTCGTCGGAATCCGGGCGATGTCACCCGTCACCTTGGTGAGGGCCGACGCCAGTGCGGAGGGCCGTCCGGTCAGCAGCGCCGCCGCGCGGTCGGCCGCCAGCTCCCGGTACCGCGACAGCGCCCGGATCAGCAGGAAGCTGATCGCGTACACCGCGGCGGAGACGCCCATGATCCCCAGGAAGACCACGGCGGTGTTCTGGTCGCGCCGCCCGCCGCCGAAGAGCTGCGAGTAGAAGGCGAACCGGACGATCAGCCCCGCGATCACGCCGAGGAACGACGCCACCGTGATCACGGCGACGTCCCGGTGCGCCACATGCGACAGCTCGTGCGCCAACACTCCCTCCAGTTCCGCCGGCTCCAGCCGCCGCAGCAGTCCGGTGGTCACACAGACCACCGCGTGGTCGGGGTTGCGCCCGGTCGCGAACGCGTTGGGCATCTCCATGCCGGACACGGCGACCACCGGCTTGGGCATGTCCGCGACCGCGCACAGCCGGTCGACCACGCCGTGCAGCTCCGGGTACTCCTCGCGTTCCACGACCCGTCCGCGCATCGCGTAGAGCGCGACCCGGTCGGAGAACCAGTACTGGGCGCCGAGCAGCGCCGCCGCGACCACGACGACCAGCACCCAGGACTTCAGCAACGCGATCAACGCGGCGACGAACGCCACGTACAGCAATCCGAGCAGGAACAGGGTGACCGTCATCCGTACGGTCAGCTGTCGGTCGCTCCGGAAGCGGCTCCGCATGTGCATCACCCCGCACTACGACCCCGGCAATCGCCCGGGCCCACTGCCAGTGTGCACCCGTACACACCAAGAAGCGGTCGCCCCCACCCCTCACCCGGGCAAAGCCCTGCCTCCGGTCCTCACCCCGCGATCCCGGCCTCCCACTTACGCTGTTTCAGCCCATGATCGCTGAACAGATGCCGTGCCCGGTCGAGCAGCTCACCCACCTCGGCGTCCCCCGGCACGTGGTCCGGCGCCGGACGCCAGCCCTGCACCGCCCGCCCCGCGCGGTCACGCAGCTTGACGTCGGGATCGTCCAGCAGGGCGACCGCGGCCCGCAGTCCCACGACGCCGCCGCACGCGTCGAGCAGCCGAAACGCCGCGACCCGCACATGCGGCGGCCGTTTCGGCCCGAGGCGCTCCATCAGCGCGCCGGCGGGCAGTTCCCGCGCGGAGGGCAGCACAGCGGTCACCGTCTCGCGGACGACTGCGGGTGCGGGATCGTCGAGCAGCGGCCACAGCCGCCGTACGTCCACCGTGTCGAGCAGGCGCAGTCCGGCGACGGCCCGCGCCCGCACTCCCGGCACCGGATGCGTGAGCAGCGGCCACAGCAGTCCGGCATCCGTCCGGTCCCCGCACTCCGCGAGCCCGATCACCGCGCCGGGAGGCAACGCCGGTTCGGCCGGGTCCGCGCACCACTGCCGGTACGACTCCACCGGCTGCCCGTCGTACTGCCGTACGACATAGCGGGCGCAGGCCCGGACCACGGCTGCCCGGTCCGCGAGGAACGTCGCGGCCGCCTCCGGCCGCCCCGCCGCCCGCAGCCCGGTGACCCCGGCCGCGCGGACCCGCGGCCCGCGCGCCGCGAGCAGCGTCCCGAGTACGTCGTCGTGGTCGCCACCGGCCTGAATCGCGGCGAGGGCGGCGTCGGCGCACAGCTCCTGGACGACGGTGTCGCTGTCCTGGACGGCGGTGCGGGCCAGCTCGGCGGGGGAGAGGAGGCGTTCCTCGACGGCCAGCCGGTACGCGAACCGGCGCACGGAGCGGTCCGGGTCGGCGAACAGGGACGCCGGTGCGCGGCGGAGCGCGTCACGGAGCAGACCGACGGCGAAGGCGCCCCGCTCGCGGCGGCCGACGCGCAGGACCAGCGCGGCGAGGGCGGCGGCGGTCTCCGGGCCGAGTGTCCGACCCAGCAGCCGCCGGGCGCGTTCGCGCACCGGCGCGACCCAGTCGCTGCTCCGCACGACGATCAGCGGGAGCAGCGCCGGGTACTCCGCGGCCCGGGTGAGCGCGGCCTCGCGGACTCGTCCGTCCGGATGGCACAGAGCGAGCGCGAGCCAGGACTCGACCGGTTCGACGGTCCGCGCCGGTGTCGTGCCGCGCGCAGGGTCCGGCACGATGGCGGTCGCGGGCGGCCCGCCCGGAGTGGCCCGGTCCGTTGCCGGTGTGCTCAGGCTCGCCACCCAGGCACGGTTCGGCAGCGACTCGATCAGGTACCGGCCGGCGGTGCGCACACCGGCGTCCAGCCCGGTCCAGGCGCCGGGATCGGCGGTGTCCAGGGTCTCGTGCAGCGCCGCGCCCGCCGCCAGCCGCGTCGCCGCTGTCTCACCGGCCCGGATGTCCTCGTTCATTCTGTTCCCGCGTTCATTCTGTTCCCGCGTGGGTCTAGTACGGAGCTCGGAAGTTCATGTACCCCAGCAGGGCGATCACCGCGGCCACGCAGCCGAGCACCACCACCGTCGACACCCACGACGACCGACGGCGGGTCAGGTGTTCGGGGGCGGCTCGGAACGGCACCGGCGCGGGTGGGTCGTCCTTCCAGCGGGCGGCGAGCATCCGGGCCCGCGCCGAGGGCTCCTTGTGCTCGGCGTCGTCCGCCCAGCTGAGATCGAACTCCCGCTCCGTGCCGTCCTGTTCGGACATCCCCGTGCACCTCTCTCGAACATCGGTCTGCTGTTCGATGATCCCCTGTGACCGGTGATCAGGGGAAGCCCGGAAAGCGGCCGCCGGATCCGCCGGGTACCGCCGAACGGCTGAGGATGCCGTGTGATCGGTTGCGGGCTTAGCCTGGAGAGGGAGCTGCTCGCCAGGTCGCGCTTCACCCGGCGACACCCTGTACACATCCGACAGCCCACATGCCACACGGACCGCGGGTGATGCGCACGCCTCGTAGTCAGGCGGCGACACCGACGACCGCGCCGTAACTTCTCCGGCGGCCGCGGCCATCCGTCCGGCTCGTGCTCCGCACGATGGGATGGCAGGAAGGTCTTTCCATGAACGCACCACGTGTACGGCGTCTGTTCGCCGCGTCCGCCATCGGCGTGCTGATGGCGAGCGGCGCCGCGATCGGCGCAGCCGGCACCGCTTCGGCGGCCACCCCCACCACGAGCGTGCCCTCGAACTGGGGCGGCGACGACTGGGGGAACCGCGGCGGCTGGGGTTACAACAACTTCGGTTACTACAACGGGTTCGCGGGGTTCGGGGGCTTCGGCGGTTATGGAGGGTACGGCGGTGGCGGCTATGGCGGCTATGGCGGCTATGGGGGCTACGGCGGCTACGGCGGTGGTGGCCCCGTCGTGATCGTGGTCCGCTGAGGCGGCAGCCGCCGCCCCGTCCGGGGCGGACGGATGAGGGCCGCCACCTGGAGCACTCCAGGTGGCGGCCCTCGAACGACCTCCGAACGACCTCCGAACGACCTCCGAACGACCTCCGAGCGACCTCCGAACGACCTCCGAACGACCTCCGAGCGACCTCCGAGCGACCTCCGAACGACCTCCGAGCGACCTCCGAGCGACCTCCGAGCGCCCTGCGCCCGCGCCCTCGAAGAGTCTCACGCGTCAGCGCGGCCCACGTCCGTGCGGCTCGCGCTCCGGCGAGGTTCGGTCACGCGTCGAAGAAGCGACGGCACGGCGCAGCCACCGGATGATCATCCGCGGCGGTCGCCTGGAACCCCGCTCGGTCGGCCATGACGCACTCACTCTCGGCCGAACGCCCTGCGGACGGTTCTCGCCACGGCGGGGTCATCCATGTCGAGTTCTCTGCGGACATCGGAGAGTTTCTGTGCCGCGAGGGCTTCACGCCAGGCCAGGTCGGCCCGGTACATGGCTCGCTTGACGGCGCAAGGGGCGGAACTGCCGCCGCCGGTGTGCATCTCGGCGATCTTCCCGCACTGGGTGATTCCCGTGCAGCGGAAGAGGCTCTCGTTTCCTTCGATGGCCAGGACGACATCGAGCAGGGTGATCGAGTCCGAGTCGCGGGCCAGCCTGAACCCACCGCGCGGCCCCGGGGTGGACGTCAGGAGTTCGGCTTTCACCAGCAAGTGCAGTTGCTTGGTGAGATAGGCCGCAGGCAGCTCGTGAGCGGCGGCAAGCTGGGCGCTCCCCACCGGATCGTCATCGCCGAGCATCGCCAGGTTGAGAAGCGTGTGCACGGCCCACTCGACGCCCTTGCTCATGTACATAACCAAGAGGTTATGTGTCCTGAATTATCTAAGTCAAAGTGTCTCGCCCCACCCCCTCCGATCGTGCCCGACGGGGACGGCGAGGTGACCCCCGATGGCTCACAAGGCCCGGAGCGAAGCCATGGATGCCCCGAGTCCCACCAGTCGTCCCAGCGCGGACCGGCGGGCACTTCGGCAGCCACCCGCGGATAAAAGTTGACACCATCTATCGGCGATACATAGTGTCCTCAATATCGCCCTCACGGGTGATCCGGCCGCGGTGTCCCCTCCTGCCCCCACGAGGGGGGACCCCACCGAGCGGTCGCGGGTACGGGAGGCTCGGGCCTCAATGGCAAGCACGACAGATTAGGACAAAGCGCACCATGGAACCTCGGCTGAACTTCTTCGCCCACCCCCTTGCGGGCAAGATCCTCAAGCACGTCAACACCGCTGCGAAGGTGGCGTCGGAGGCGGGTGTGCCGATCCTGACCCAGGAGCTGGTGAAGATCCGTGCCAGCCAGATCAACGGCTGTGGGTTCTGCACCGACATGCACACCAAGGACGCCGCCCACCACGGCGAGACCGCGCAGCGCCTTCACCTGGTCGCGGCGTGGCGTGAGGCCACCGTCTTCACGGACTCCGAGCGCGCCGCCCTGGAGCTGTCGGAGCAGGCCACCCGCATCGCCGACGCGGCCGGCGGGGTGTCTGACGCAGTCTGGGAGAACGCCACCAAGCACTTCGATGAGGAGCAGCTCGTCGCGCTGATCTCGCTCATCGCCATCATCAACACCTACAACCGCATCAACGTCATGGTCGAGCAGCCCGCCGGCAGCTACTACGTGGGCATGTTCGGCTGAGCCGCACGCCGTTCCCACCTTGACGTGAAGCCCGTCTCCGGTACTGCAATCACAGTGGTGTGTGGTTGCAGTACGAGGAGCTCACGTCCACCGGCTCTCGCGGCTCGACCCGGACGTACCGATCGAGGAGACCGTCGGCGCGATCGCGGAGCTCGTCGAGAAGGGGTACGTCCGACACTTCGGCCTCAGCGAGGTCGGCGCCGGGACGATCCGCCGGGCCGCCGCCACCGCCCCGATCGCCGACAGCCGGGTGGAGTACTCGCTGATCTCGCGCGGCATCGAGTGGCGAGATCCTGCCGACCACGCGTGAACCGGGCATCGCCGTCACGGCGTACGGCGTGCTCTCACGCGGTCTGATCTCCGGCCGCTTCACAGCCGACCGGCAGCTCGCCGCCGACGGCATCCGGGCGATGTCGCCCCGTTTCCAGGGCGAGAACCTCCAGCACAATCTGAACCTGGTCGAGGCGCTGCGCGAGATCGCCGAGCAGAAGGGCGTGACCGTCGCGCAGATCGCGATCGCGCGGGTGCTCAGCCGCGGCGAGGACATCGTGCCGCTGATCGGCGCCCGCCGCCGGGACCGGCTGACCGAGGCGCTGGGCGCTGGACGTCACGCTGGACGAGGTGGACCTCGCGGCCATCGAGGAAGCCGTCCCGGCGGACGCGGCAGCGGGCGGGCGCTCCCCGGAGACGCAGATGGCGTACCTCGACAGCGAGCGCTGATTCCGGGTGCGGCCTGTGCCAGGGCACCGATCAGCGAGACCCCGACCGCCGAGCGCATCCTTGAGGCGACCGAGGAGGTGCCGCGCCGCCACGGGCCGGCCAAGGCCATCGGTCTTCGGCGGCTGGATCGCCGTGCAGGTCTTCGGCGCGAGCCGCTACCGGGGCGGGACCACGGTCGACATCCGTCAGGCCGTGATCGAGCGCGACCACTTCCGCGGTTAGGAGGCGGTGCTCTGCTCCTGGTCACGCCGCTCGCCGCGCTGGCTCAGCCCGATCATGGCGATGCTGACAAATATGAGTGCGTTGCCCGCCAGAGCCCACCAGCCCCGGTTCGCCGTGCCGATCACGAGCACGACCGCGGCCTGCCAGAACATGGCGAAGGAAAGCACCAACTGTCCCCAGCCGAAGAGACGGGGGCGACGCACGTACCGCCGATGCATCGGCAGCATCCATCCGCGAGCGACGGTCGCCACACCGGATGCCGCGATGAACAATCCCAAGGTGCCGAACGGTACGGCGAGGTACAGCTCCACGATCCCCCCTACGCGTCGGCCCTGCTCCGGCCTGCCGCCTGATCATGACACCGGCCGTGCTGCGCGTCTACGTCCTCGCTCGACGGCCTGACAGTCCGAACACGCCGGGGGCGAGCGCCCGTTCTCGCCGAAGATGCGCGGTCGCCCTTGCCGCCGGTCGAGCGCTGTGCGGAGTCGGTGCGAACGCCGGTTCCGGCGAACCCGATGCGCCGGCTTGAGCGGCGGCCCGGCGTGGCGCTCGGTAGCCGTTCGCTCACACGCCCCGGAACAGGCCGTCGGCCGTGCCCTTCCGGCGAGGAAGGACACGGCCGACGGCCCACGCACGGCCCAGGGGAGCGGATACCCGCTCTGACCTGGGGCGATATCACACGTCGAAGTACAGCTCGAACTCGTGCGGGTGCGGACGCAGCTGCAGCGGGGCGATCTCGTTGGTGCGCTTGTAGTCGATCCACGTCTCGATCAGGTCCGGCGTGAAGACGTCGCCCTGGAGGAGGAACTCGTGGTCGGACTCCAGGCGGTCGAGGACGGCACCGAGGGACGTCGGGACCTGCGAGACGTTTGCGTGCTCCTCGGGAGCCAGCTCGTACAGGTCCTTGTCGATCGGCTCGGCCGGCTCGATCTTGTTCTTGATGCCGTCCAGACCCGCGAGGAGCAGGGCCGAGAAGGCCAGGTACGGGTTGCCCGAGGAGTCGGGGGCGCGGAACTCGACGCGCTTGGCCTTCGGGTTGGAGCCCGTGATCGGGATACGCATCGCGGCGGACCGGTTGCGCTGCGAGTACACCAGGTTGACCGGCGCCTCGAAGCCCGGGACCAGGCGGTGGTACGAGTTCACCGTGGGGTTGGTGAAGGCGAGCAGCGACGGGGCGTGACGGAGGATGCCGCCGATGTAGTAGCGCGCGGTGTCCGACAGGCCGGCGTAGCCCTGCTCGTCGTAGAACAGCGGGTCGCCGTTGCTCCACAGCGACTGGTGGACGTGCATGCCCGAGCCGTTGTCGCCGAAGATCGGCTTCGGCATGAAGGTCGCGGTCTTGCCGTTGCGCCAGGCGACGTTCTTCACGATGTACTTGAAGAGCTGGAGGTCGTCGGCGGCGGCGAGCAGCGTGTTGAACTTGTAGTTGATCTCGGCCTGGCCGGCGGTGCCCACCTCGTGGTGCTGGCGCTCGACCTGCAGGCCGGACCGCTCCAGCTCCAGGGAGATCTCGGCACGCAGGTCGGCGAAGTGGTCGACCGGCGGGGCCGGGAAGTAGCCGCCCTTGTAGCGGACCTTGTACCCGCGGTTGTCCTCCAGCGCGCCGGTGTTCCAGGCGCCCGCCTCGGAGTCGATGTGGTAGAACGCCTCGTTCTCCGACGTCTTGAAGCGGACGCTGTCGAAGACGTAGAACTCCGCCTCGGGGCCGAAGTAGGCGGTGTCGGCGACGCCGGTGGAGGCGAGGTACGCCTCGGCCTTCTTCGCCACGTTCCGCGGGTCACGGGAGTACTGCTCACCGGTGATCGGGTCGTGGATGAAGAAGTTGATGTTGACGGTCTTGTCCCGGCGGAACGGGTCCACACGCGCGGTCGAGAGGTCGGCGCGCAGGGCCATGTCAGACTCGTGGATGGCCTGGAAGCCGCGGATCGAGGATCCGTCGAAGGCCAGCTCCTCCTCCGCGTCGAACGCCGCAGCCGGAATCGTGAAGTGCTGCATGACGCCCGGCAGGTCGCAGAAGCGGACGTCGATGAACTTCACGTCCTCGTCGGCGATGAACTTCTTGGCCTCGTCGGCGTTCTGGAACATCCAGCTCCTCCTACTCCCGACCGTCCCGCCGGGGTGGTAGTTCGTGTCTGCGGCCGGTGCGGTGGCACATGCCCACCCGACCCTAGGGACGCGTCATTTCTCGGGCGTGACCCATTTGTTTCGCAGAAGTTAACCGGCTCTGTTCCACCGTAACGCGGACCCACCCCGGCGTACCTCGGTCAAATCCGGGCGCAGTACCTTTGTCGGGTGGACAAGAGGCAAGCAATCGGATCATGGCTCTCCGGGCCCCGCGCGGCCATGGAGGACGCGGGTGCGGAGTTCGGGTACCGGGGCGAGCAGCTCGGTCTGCCGGAGCAGGGGCGGGGCTCGATCGCCCGCCCGGGCCGGCGGCTCGGCGCCCTGGCCGTCGACTGGGGTCTGTGCCTCATGATCGCATACAGCTTGATCACGGACGGCTACGGCCAGGCGACCGGCAACTGGGCCCTGCTGATCTTCTTCGTCATGAGCGTGCTGACGGTCGGCACGATCGGGATCACCCCCGGCAAGCGCCTCTTCGGCGTGCGCGTGGTCGCCCTCGACACGGGCGTCCCCCACCCCGGCCGCGGGCTGATCCGCACGGTCCTGCTCTGCCTCGCCGTCCCCGCCCTGATCTGGGACCGGGACGGCCGCGGCCTGCACGACCGCGTGGCCCGCACGGTCGAGGTCCGCATCTGACGACCGAGCCGCCCCGGCGGACGGGCGGGCCACCCTCCGCGCCGTCGGAGGCGAGGAAGCCCGGCCGGCGCGTGCGGCAAACCCGAAGGCCACCCGTACCGGACGGTAGGGGTGGCCTTCGAACCGTGATCGGGCGGGGCGGGTGGGTTCAGGCGGTGCGCAGGACCGTCGCCAGCACCTGGCGCAGTTCCGCCTCCGGGTCCGCCGCCGAGGTGGCCGCGCGCCAGGCCACGAACCCGTCGGGACGCACCAGCACCGCGCCGTCGGCCGACGTGCCGTGCGTCTGCGCCCAGTCGTCGTCCTGCGCGTCGAGCGCCAGCTCCGCGTCGGCGCCGGCGCCGATCCGGTAGGCGTCCAGCCGTACGCCGTCCGCCTCGGCGATGCGCCGGGCGGCGGCGTGCCAGGCCTGGCCGGCGGGGGAGCCGGCGTCGCAGAGCAGCACCATCGACCGCTCGTACAGGTCGAGCGTCGAGACCCGCTCGCCCGCGCGGCGCAGCCACATGTGCGGTGCCCGGCTGCCCGGGTCGGCGGTCATCCGCATCCCCTCGGGCACGACCGGCTCGGTCGGGTCGGCGCCCACGACCGCGCCCTCCGGGTAGCGGTAGGCGAGGACGATGTTGAGGATGCCGCCGCGCTTGCCGCCACCGACGCCGGGGCTCGGCGCGAAGCCGGGGTGGCTGTGCTCCACCGAGCGGGTCGAGGCGCGGGCGCTGGTGGCCATGGCGACCGGACGGCGCTCGGCGTCGTAGGTCTCCAGCAGCCCGGGGCCGGCCCAGCCCTCGAGGACGGCGGACAGCTTCCAGGCCAGGTTGTGGACGTCCTGGATACCGGTGTTGGAGCCGAACGCGCCGGTCGGCGACATCTCGTGGGCGGAGTCGCCGGTGAGGATCACCCGGTCGTGGGCGTACCGGTCGGCGACCCGTTCGGCCGCACGCCACGACGCCCTTCCGGTGATCTCCACGTCGAGGTCGGGCGCGCCGATCGCCTGGCGGATGTGCCGCTGGAGCCGCTCCTCGGTGAACTCCTCGAGCGTCTCGCCGTGTTCGGGGTGCCAGGGCGCGTGGAAGACCCAGTTCTCCTTGTTGTCGATGGGCAGCAGCGCGCCGTCCGCCTCGGGGTTCGTGAGGTAGCAGCAGATGAAGCGCCGGTCGCCGACGATGCCGGCGAGCAGCTTGGACCGGAAGGTGATGCTGACGTTGGCGAAGAGGTCGCCGGGACCGCTCTGCCCGATGCCGAGCCGGTTCCTGACGGGGCTGCGCGGGCCGTCGGCCGCGACCAGGTAGTCCGCCCGGACGGTGTACAGGTCGTCGCTGTCGCGGTCACGGACGTACGCCGTCACCCCTTCGGCGTCCTGCTCGAAGGACTCCAGCTCATGGAAGTACCTCAGGTCGCCGCCGAGGTCCTCGGCGTTCTGCCTCAGGACCGGCTCCAGGTCGTTCTGGCTGCACAGGCACCACCCCGAAGGGCTGAACTTCGCGAGACCGCCGCCCGGGTCGATCTCCTTGAACAGCCATTCGCCGGCGTCCCCGACGAGCGTCGGGGTCTGCATGATGCCGTGGTTCTCCGCGAGGAGTGAGGCCGCCTTCCTGATGTCCGGCTCGATACCGGCCGCGCGGTAAAGCTCCATCGTCCGCACGTTGTTGCCGCGGCCACGGGGGTGGATCGAGGTCCCGGAGTGCCGCTCGACGAGCATGTGACGCACGCCCAGACGGCCCAGGAAGAGGGAAAGGGACAGGCCCACCAGAGAGCCGCCCACGACGAGGACGGGAACCTGGTGATCGGCTTTCTGCTGCATCAAGTACTCCTGAGGCAGTGGTGGGGGGTGGGGAAGTTGTCGGAGTTCTCATGCCCTCTCGAAGGGGCTCCGCGTGATCTATCACCCGCGTGGTTCACGCGAGTCGCGCACTGAGGGGGACCGGCAGAGGATCAAGAAGCGCTGACGTCGCGTCATCGGCGGCGGCGTTCGCCTCTGCCTCCAGAGAAGGAGATTCCGCAGCATGACCACTACGTCGGAAAAGGTTTCGCAGCAGCTGACGCGACAGGTGTCGAAACGGGTCTCCCAGTCCGTGTTCGACGGCTCCCCCCTCAGGGTCGTCCTGCTGGTCGACGTATACGACGGGGCCCAGCAGCAGTTCCTGGAGGCATACGAGCTACTGTGCAACCAGGTGGCCAAGGTGCCCGGCCACGTCAGCGACCAGCTGTGCCAGTCCATCGAGAATCCCTCCCAATGGCTCATCACCAGTGAGTGGGAGAGCGCCCCTCCGTTCCTCGCCTGGGTGAACAGCGAGGAGCACGTGCAGATGGTGCAGCCGATGCACAGCTGCATCCGGGACACCCGCTCGCTGCGCTTCCACGTGGTGCGCGAGATGGGCCGCGGACTGGCGAAGGTCGACCCGGCCAAGCGCCACCTGCAGATGAACCCCCGGATCGGCGACGGTGTGATCCGCCACGCCCTGACCTTCACGGTCAAGCCGGGCAGCGAGCCGGAGGTCGCGAAGATCCTCGCGAACTACGACTCCCCCGAGACGCATGTGGACGAGAACACGCGTCTGGTCCGCACCTCTCTCTTCATGATCGGCAACCGCGTCGTCCGGGCCATCGAGGTCCGCGGCGATCTGCTCCAGGCGCTGCGTCACGTCGCCCGGCAGCCCGAGGTCAGGGCGGTCGAGGAGGCCATCAACCCGTACCTGGAGCAGGAGCGGGACCTCAGCTGCGACGAGTCCGCGCGCGTGTTCTTCACCCGGGCGGCCCTGCCGGCCGTGCACCACGTCGACACGGACGAACTGCAGGAGGGTGAGCGGCACGCCTTCTACATCCCCGCCCGGCCGGGCCGCGGGATGGAGCTGGCCGAGGCGCTCGCCCGGCTGGACGAGGACGCGGCGGAGGACCCGGACACCCAGGTCCTGCGCAGCACGGTCTTCCAGCGCGACGACGTCGTTGTCCGGCTGGTCGACGTGCGTCCCGGCGCGGGAGCCCGGGTGGCCCTGCCGCAGCCCGGGGCGATGGCCCCGCTGAAGTCCCTGCTGGCCGGTGACGCCGCCGGCATGGAGCTCATCACCGACCGCCGCTCGCCGGACGCCTGACCCCGTCAGGGTCAGCACACCCACGGAGGAACGTCGTGATCAAACCCCTTCCGAAGATCGTGGACCTCAGCGAGGTCGAGCCCAACACCCGGCGCGGCGGCGATCTGCGCGCCATGCTCACCCCCACCACGGTGGGCTCCACCAGCGGTTTCATGGGCGTCGCCATCGTGCACCCCGGTGACCGCATCGGTGAGCACTACCACCCGCACTCCGAGGAGTTCGTGTACGTCGTCTGCGGTCAGCTGGAAGTGGACCTGGACGGCGAACCGCACCCGCTCCGTCCGGAGCAGGGGCTGATGATCCCCGCCCACGTGCGTCACCGCTTCCGCAACGTGGGCAACGTGGAGGCGCGCCTCGTCTTCCACCTGGGTCCGCTGGCCCCGCGTCCGAGCCTCGGGCACGTCGACACGGAGGAGACGGACGTCATCGGTGCCGCCGCGGTGGTCACGGAGACCGCCTCCGCGGGTGCCGCCCACGACCGAGGTGAGGTCCGGTCATGAGCCGACGTGTGGCGGTGACCGGCATAGGCATCGTCGCCCCGGGCGGCATCGGTGTACCGGCGTTCTGGGACCTGCTGGCGAGCGGCCGGACGGCGACCCGGGGCATCACCTTCTTCGACCCGTCGGGACTGCGGTCGCAGATAGCCGCGGAGTGCGACTTCGACCCGGCCGCGCACGGCCTGGACGAGGAAGAGGTCGCGCGGGCGGACCGGTACATACAGTTCGCCCTGGTCGCCGGCGCGGAGGCGGTCCGGGACTCCGGTCTCGACCTGAACCGCGAGAACCCGTGGCGGATCGGGGTGTCCTTGGGCACCGCGGTCGGCGGCACCACCCGGCTGGAGCACGACTACGTCCTGGTCAGCAACCACGGCGAGCGCTGGGACGTCGACCACCGCGAGGCGGAGGCGCATCTGCACCGGGCGTTCTCGCCCAGTACGGTCGCCTCCGCGGTGGCGGAACGTTTCGGCGCGCAGGGTCCGGTGCAGACCGTCTCCACCGGCTGCACCTCCGGCCTGGACGCCGTCGGGTACGCCTTCCACACCGTGGAGGAGGGCCGGGCCGACATCTGCATAGCGGGTGCCTCGGACTCCCCGATCTCCCCGATCACCATGGCCTGCTTCGACGCGATCAAGGCCACCTCACCCAACAACGACGACCCGGCCCACGCCTCCCGGCCCTTCGACAACAACCGTGACGGCTTCGTCATGGGCGAGGGCGGCGCCGTGCTCGTCCTGGAGGAACTGGAACACGCACGGGCCCGCGGCGCCCACGTGTACTGCGAACTGGGCGGCTACGCCACCTTCGGCAACGCCTACCACATGACCGGCCTGACCAGCGAGGGTCTGGAGATGGCCCGGGCGATAGACCTGGCACTCGACCACGCCCGGCTGGACCCGACCGCGATCGACTACGTCAACGCACACGGATCCGGCACCCGGCAGAACGACCGCCACGAGACGGCGGCCGTGAAGCGGGCGCTCGGCCCACACGCCTACGACACCCCCATGAGCTCCATCAAGTCGATGGTGGGGCACTCGCTCGGGGCGATCGGGGCGATCGAGGTCGTCGCCTGTGTACTGGCCCTCGCCAAGCAGGTCGTCCCGCCGACCGCGAACTACGAGACCCCCGACCCCGAGTGCGACCTGGACTACGTCCCGCGTGTCGCCCGCGAACGGAAGCTGAACAGCGTCCTGTCCGTGGGCAGCGGGTTCGGGGGCTTCCAGTCGGCGGTGGTCCTGACCCGAACGAGGGAGTGAGGACACGATGAGCGAACCGCACGATCGGCGCGCGGCCGTCACCGGTATCGGGGTGGTCGCCCCCAACGGCACCACCATCGACACCTTCTGGAAGGCCACCAAGGAAGGCCTCACCGTCCTCGACCGGGTCACCCGCGAGGGCTGTGAGCACCTTCCGCTGAAGGTGGCCGGCGAGGTCCGCGGCTTCGACCCGGCGGCGACGATCGAGGAGCGGTTCCTCGTCCAGACCGACCGGTTCACACACTTCGCCATGGCCGCGGCGGACTTCGCGCTGGAGGACGCACGGCTCGGGCAGGCCGACACCTCCGAGGAGCCGTACTCCATCGGTGTGGTCACGGCCGCCGGATCCGGCGGCGGTGAGTTCGGCCAGCGCGAGCTCCAGCAACTCTGGGGCAAGGGCAGCCGCTTCGTCGGCCCGTACCAGTCCATCGCCTGGTTCTACGCCGCGAGCACCGGCCAGATCTCCATCCGCCGCAAGTTCAAGGGCCCCTGCTCCGTCGTCGCCTCCGACGAGGCCGGCGGTCTGGACGCCCTCGCCCACGCGGCGCGCGCGGTGCGACGCGGCACCGACGTGATCGTGGCCGGCTCCACCGAGGCGCCGCTGGCGCCGTACTCGGTGGTCTGCCAGGTCGGCTACCAGGAGCTGAGCACCGTCGCCGACCCGGCCCGCGCGTACCGGCCGTTCACGGAGGGCGCGTGCGGGTTCGTGCCGGCCGAGGGCGGCGCGATGCTCGTGGTGGAGGCGGAGAGCTCGGCCCGTGAACGCGGCGCCGAGGTCCGGGCCTTCGTCGCGGGGCACTCGGCGACCTTCACGGGCGCCTCCCGCTGGGCGGAGTCCAGGGGAGGGCTCGCCCAGGCGATCCGGGGTGCCCTGGACGAGGCCGGCTGCGCCCCGGAGGACATCGACGTGGTCTTCGCCGACGCCCTGGGGGTTCCGGAGGCCGACCGTGCGGAGGCCCTGGCCATCGCGGACGCCCTCGGCGCGCACGGGCGGCGCGTGCCCGTCACGGCGCCCAAGACCGGGATCGGCCGCGGCTACTGCGCGGCGCCGGTGCTGGACACCGCGGCGGCGGTGCTGGCCCTGGAGCACGGCGTGATCCCGCCCACCCCCGGCGTCTTCGACATCTGCCACGACCTCGACCTCGTGACCGGCCGCGCCCGGGCCGCCGAGCTGCGTACGGCGCTGGTCCTGAGCAGGGGCCTCATGGGGTCGAACTCGGCCCTGGTGCTGCGACGCGGCGGCACCCAGTGAGCCGAACACACCAGCTGCCCTGCAGCACAGAGGAGGAATCGCTATGAGTCACCGCATCACACTGGAAGAGCTGTCCGAGCTCATGAAGAAGGCCGCCGGAGTCACCGTCTCCCCCGAGGAGCTCCAGCAGCGCTACGACGCCGGCTTCGACGCCCTCGGCGTCGACTCGCTCGGCCTGCTCGGCATCGTCGGCGAGCTGGAGAACCGGCACGGGGCGCCGATGCCCAACGACGCGGAGCGTTCCAAGACGCCCCGCCAGTTCCTCGACCTCGTCAACAGCGCACTTCCCGCGGGAGCCTGACATGGCCGGACACACCCAGAACGAGATCACCATCGCCGCGCCCCTGGACCTGGTCTGGGACATCACCAACGACGTCGCCGACTGGCCGCAGCTGTTCAGCGAGTACGCCAGCGCCGAGATCCTCTCCAAGGAGGGGAACACGACCACCTTCCGGCTCACCATGCACCCGGACGAGAACGGCAAGGTGTGGAGCTGGGTCTCGGAGCGGGACGCCGACCGCGACCACCTCAGCGTCGAGGCCCGTCGCGTCGAGACCGGACCGTTCGCCTACATGAACATCCGGTGGGAGTACGAGGAGGTCCCGGACGGCACCCGGATGATCTGGACCCAGGACTTCTCGATGAAGCCGGACGCGCCGGTCGACGACGCGTGGATGACTGACAACATCAACAAGAACTCCAAGATCCAGATGGAGCTCATCCGGGACAAGATCCAGCAGGCGGCCGCCGGTCACCGGTCCGCCGCGGCCCTCGCCGACTGAGCCGGACGACAGGAGAAGACCCGTGCATCAGGCACTGATCGTCGCCAAGATGGCTCCCGGTTCCGCCCCCGACATCGCGAAGGTGTTCGCGGAGTCCGACCGCGGAGAGCTGCCGCACCTCATCGGCGTCGTCCGGCGCAGCCTGTTCCAGTTCGGCGACGTGTACATGCACCTCGTCGAGTCCGAGCGCGAGCCGGGACCGGCCATCGCCAAGGTCACCTCGCACCCCGAGTTCGTGGGGATCAGCGAGCGCCTCTCCGCGTACGTCAGCGCGTACGACCCGGAGACCTGGCGGTCCCCGAAGGACGCGATGGCCCAGCGCTTCTACCTCTGGGAGCGCGACGCCCGCGCCTGAACCCCCCCGTCAGGCCACCGGTGCCGGGCCCGCGCACTGCGCGGGCCCGGCACCGGCGTTCCCTGGAAGCGGTCAGCTCACCCGCCGACCGTGCACTCGAAGGCGTGCAGGTGGGGGTTGACCGGCCGGACGGACCCGACGGTCAGGCCCGCCTCGGTCAGCCGCGCGGTCATGCCGGCGGTGGTGTGCTTGGCGCCGCCGACGTTCAGGAGCAGCAGCAGGTCCATGGCGGTGCTGAAGCGCATCGACGGGGTGTCGTCGACGAGGTTCTCGATGACGACGACCCGGGCGCCGGGGCCGCCGGCCTCGACGACGTTGCGCAGCAGCCTGGCCGTGGACTCGTCGTCCCACTCGAGGACGTTCTTGATGACGTAGACGTCGGCCTCGACCGGGACGGACTCGCGCACGTCGCCCGGCACGATACGCGTCCGGCCGGCGAGGTCGCCGCCCTGGCGCAGCCGGGGCACGGCGTTCTCCACCACGCGCGGCAGATCGAGCAGGTAGCCCCGCATCGACGGGTACTTGTCGAGCAGGCTCGCCACCACATGCCCCTGGCCGCCGCCGAGGTCCGCCACGGACGAGGCGCCGGAGAGGTCGAGCAGCGCGGCGACGTCGCGCGCCGACTGCTCGCTGGAGGTGGTCATCGCGCGGTTGAAGACATCGGCCGACTCCGGCGCGTCCTCGTTCAGGTAGACGAAGAACTCCTTGCCGTACAGGTCCTCGACGACGTTGCGGCCGGTGCGGACGGCCTCGTCGAGCCTGGGCCAGGCGTCCCAGGTCCACGGCTCGGTGCACCACAGCGAGATGTTCCGCAGGCTGTTCGGGTCGTCCTCGCGCAGCAGCCGCGACATCTCGGTGTGGCCGAACCTCCCGTCGGGGCCCTCGACGAAGACGCCGTAGCAGGACAGCGCGCGCAGCAGGCGGCGCAGCGGCTTCGGCTCGGTCTTCACCGCGGCGGCGAGGTCCTCCACGGTCATGGGGGTGTCCGTGAGCGCGTCGGCGACGCCCAGCCGGGCGGCCGCGCGGACGGCGGCGGCACACGCCGCCCCGAACACGAGCTCTCTCAGCCGCATGGACGGCGGTGGTGGCGGAGGAGCCGAGAGCTCGGGGGATGGAGCGGTCATGTGCCGCCTTCCTTCCTTGCGTGGGTGGGGCGGGTCGGTCCGGTCAGCACAGCCCCGAGGGCTTGGAGGCCCCGCAGGTGTTGGCGTCGAAGGCGTTGGCGCTCGCGGTGGTCTCCTGGTTGACCAGGTCGGCCGGCGAGTTGCTCTCCAGGCGGTTGCCGGTGATCCGGTTCCGCTCGCTGGTGACGCCCACCATGCTCTTGAACAGCACGATGCCGCCCGACAGCGGCGACTTGCCCACGTGGCCGACGACCGTGTTCCGCGTGACCAGGCTGTTCTCGGCGCCGGTCAGGACGATGCCGGAGCCCTGCAGGAAGGGCAGCCGGGCGGTCTTCGCGCAGTACTTGTTGTTCCGCTCGACGTGGTTGTCGCTGACGGTCAGGGCGCCCGCCTTCGGCTTGTTCTCGTCGCCGACGAGGAACATGCCGGCGCAGTTGCCGGTCAGGTAGTTGTGGGTCACCGACAGGTTCCGCATCCGGCGGACGGTGAGGCCGATGCGGTTGTCCTCCAGGTGGTTCCGCTCGATCACCGTCCCCTTGCTGTCCATGGCGCCGACCTCGGCCTTGACGTTGTTGGCGAGGAAGAGACCGGCGTCGCCGTTGCCCCGGGCGGTGTTCTGGCGGAAGACGCCCCGCGTGGAGTGCTCCTGCGAGATGCCCCACTGCCCGTTGTTGTCGGCGGTCACCCGCTGGACGGTCAGTCGGTCGGTCCCCAGGGCGTACAGGCCGACCTTGGGGAACTCGGTCACCTTGAGGTCGGCGATCGTGACGTCCGGGACGGCCTTGTGCTTCGCCCCGATCACGCAGATGCCGTTCCCGGCGGCCTTGCAGCCGATGGCGGGCGTCTTGGTGCCCGGCGCCTTGGGGGCCGGCTTGATCACCGTGCGCTGGCCCATGCCGCGCAGGGTCAGTCCGGGCGTGCGCACCGTGATGCTTTCGCGGTAGGTGCCGGGGAGCACGAGCACCGTGTCGCCGGCCTGTGCGGCGTCGACCACCTTCTGGATCGACTCGCCCGGCGTCACCACGTGGATGCGGTGGGAGGCGGAGGCCGGGGCGGTACCGATGAGCGCGCCGAAGAGCGTGGTCGCGCATGCGAGAGACGTGATATGGCGTTTTGTCACATGCGGAAGGCTAAGAGCGCATCACCCCGTCACCGGCCGGATGCTCCGTTCGGTGGCGTGTCATCCGGCCGAGGGCGCGCCGGGGGTATGACGGAGCCGGCGGCACCCCAGGTGCCGCCGGCTCGGTGTTCGTCTGTCGCCCTGCCGCGACTCAGCGGGCCCGCGGCCCGCCCTTCGGCATCCGCATGCCCTTGGGCATCGGACCCTTCGGCAGCGGCATGTTGCTCATCAGGTCGCCCATCGCGCGCAGCCGGTCGTTGGTGACGGTCACCTGCGGCCCGGACAGTACGCGCGGCAGCTTCAGCATGGTGGTGCGCAGCTTCTTCAGCTCCACCGTGCCCTCGGCGGTGCCGACGATCAGGTCGTGCACCGGTACGTCGGCGACCACCCGGTTCATCCGCTTCTTCTCGGCGGCCAGCAGGGACTTCACCCGGTTGGGGTTGCCCTCGGCGACCAGCACGATCCCGGCCTTGCCGACCGCCCGGTGCACCACGTCCTGGCTGCGGTTCATCGCCACCGCGGGGGTCGTCGACCAGCCCCGGCCGATGTTGTCGAGCACCGCCGCGGCGGCGCCCGGCTGGCCCTCCATCTGCCCGAAGGCCGCCCGCTCGGCCCGGCGCCCGAAGACGATCGCCGTCGCGAGGAAGGCGAGCAGCAGGCCCAGGATGCCGAGATAGATGGGGTGACCGATCAAGAAACCGATCGCGAGGAAGACACCGAGGGTGACAATTCCGACTGCCGCGAGTACAAGACCGATCTTCTTGTCGGCCTTGCGGGTCATCTTGTAGGTCAGAGCGATCTGCTTCAGTCGCCCGGGGTTCGCAGCGTCCGCTGCGGTTTCCTTCCTCGCCATGCCACGAGTCTACGTGGCCCGCGAGGCGCCTTCGACGGCGGTGTGCGAGTCAGGGGCGACGGGCCAGCGTCCGCTCCACGATCTGCTGCGCCTCGATCCGGTCCTTGGCCCGGCGGCGGTCCTCCAGTACCGAGGTCCAGGCGTTGCGGCGCGCGGTGCGCTGTCCGCTGCTCATCAGCAGCGACTCCACTGCGCGCAGGGCGGTGGAGAAGGACGGAATGGCGGTGGCGCGAACGGGCGCGGCCTGCATGGCGGAGGTCTCCCCTCGAAAAGGCTGCGGGTGCGGGTGTACGTGGTGTGAGTCCAGCGTCACTGATTGGTGTTACCAGGGCGTGACCGACCGGTCAAACACCAATGAAGCCTTGACGCGAAGTCCCGGAAACCTGACGCGGCCCTGACGCACGCCGTCATCTGCGAGGACGGTCAGGACCGCGTCGTTTCGGTCACTACGGACGGGTAGCTGCTTGTGCGGGAGTTCACACGCCTGCCGCGCGCCGGACGGGGCAGGCGTGTGACGCGGTGTCAGACGGCCTGGGCCGCGATGTAGCTGCCCCGCTTCTCCACGGCCATCCGGTACAGCCGTCCGGCCCGGTACGACGAGCGCACCAGCGGGCCGGACATCACACCGGAGAAGCCGATCTGCTCGGCCTCCTCCTTGAGCTCCACGAACTCCTGCGGCTTCACCCAGCGCTCCACGGGGTGGTGGCGCACCGAGGGGCGCAGGTACTGCGTGATGGTGACCAGCTCGCACCCGGCGTCGTGCAACTGCCGGAGCGCCTCGCCGACCTCCTCGCGGGTCTCGCCCATGCCGAGGATCAGATTGGACTTGGTGACCAGGCCCTGGTCGCGGGCCGCGGTGATGACCTTCAGCGAGCGGTCGTAGCGGAAGCCGGGGCGGATCCGCTTGAAGATCCGGGGGACCGTCTCGACGTTGTGCGCGAAGACCTCGGGGCGGGAGGAGAAGACCTCGGCCAGCTGCTCGGGGACGGCGTTGAAGTCGGGGGCCAGCAGCTCGACCTTGGTGCGGCCCTCGGCGCGGTCGGCGGTCTGCTGGTGGATCTGGCGCACGGTCTCGGCGTACAGCCAGGCGCCGCCGTCCTCCAGGTCGTCGCGGGCGACGCCGGTGATGGTGGCGTAGTTCAGGTCCATGGTGACCACGGACTCGCCGACGCGCCGCGGCTCGTCGCGGTCGAGCGCCTCGGGCTTGCCGGTGTCGATCTGGCAGAAGTCACAGCGCCGGGTGCACTGGTCGCCGCCGATGAGGAAGGTCGCCTCGCGGTCCTCCCAGCACTCGTAGATGTTGGGACAGCCGGCTTCCTGACAGACCGTGTGCAGGCCCTCGCTCTTCACGAGGTTCTGCATCTTCGTGTACTCGGGGCCCATTTTCGCCCGGGTCTTGATCCACTCGGGCTTGCGCTCGATGGGGGTCTGGCTGTTGCGGACCTCCAGGCGCAGCATCTTGCGTCCGTCGGGTGCGACTGCGGACACGACCGGCTCCCTAGCGATTGATTCTTCGGCGTTCCCCAGGGTACGCCCGTGGATTTTGTGGCTGCGGTGGTGCCGGTCCTGCGACGCGCTTGCGCCCTCGGACCGCCGCTTCGGCCCTGGACGGGCCGTCTGATCGAACACCGGAAGTGCGGGATCTATGCCGGGGTCTTCTCGATCTCCCGCGGCCGCAGGTCCGCGTGCTCCAGTACGTCCTTCAGATGGCGCTCGACGACGGGGGCCACGTCCTCGATCGTGACGTCGCGGCCGAGTTCGTTCGCGAGGGAGGTCACACCGGCGTCGCGGATGCCGCACGGGATGATGCGGTCGAACCAGGCGTTGTCCGGGTTCACGTTGAGCGCGAAGCCGTGCATGGTCACGCCCTTGGCGACGCGGATGCCGATCGCGGCGATCTTGCGGTCCTCGCGGCGCTGGCCGGCGTTGGAGGGGGCGTACTCGGGGCCGTTGAGGCGGGGGTCGAACTCGTCGTCCTGGAGGCGGGGGTCGAAGTCGAGGGAAAGGCCGCCGAGGGACGGGCGCAGCTCGACCGGGTCCCCGAGGACCCAGACGCCGCTGCGGCCCTCGACGCGGGTGGTCTCCAGGCCGAACTCGGCGCAGGTGCGGATCAGCGCCTCTTCCAGGCGGCGTACGTGCGCCACGACGTCCACCGGGCGCGGCAGCTTCTGGATCGGGTAGCCCACCAGCTGCCCGGGTCCGTGCCAGGTGATCTTGCCGCCGCGGTCCACGTCGATGACGGGAGTGCCGTCGAGGGGGCGCTCGTTGTCGGCCGTGCGCCGGCCCGCGGTGTACACCGGCGGGTGCTCCAGCAGCAGCACGGTGTCGGCGATCTCGTCGGCGAACCGGGCCGCGTGCACGCGGCGCTGCTCGTCCCACGCCTCCTGGTACTCGACGGCGTCCGCACCGAATCCCATACGGACGAACCGCAACTCACTCACGGCAAGCGCCTCCCTAGAGGGTCGTAAGGCACCAAACGCGCCTACGCCACTGTACGACTGCCCGGGGTGCGTCAGCGCTGGTGGCAATCCTCACACGATCGGATGAATGAACGTCGAAGAGTGCGATCAGCTGCTCACTCTCCGCTACATTCGCGCCGTTCACGAGGCCATAAGGGCTGCTCACAGGCAATCCGGGCAGCACGGCGGTGAAGGCCGCCGAAAGCCCGAAGGCAGGAGACCGCACCGCAGATGACGGAACGACCCGCGCAGCGCACTCCCAACCGCCAGCTCGCCGCGCTCATCGCAGAAGCGGGGTTCTCCAACGCAGGTCTCGCCCGTCGCGTGGACCAGCTCGGCCTCGAACACGGACTCGACCTCAGATACGACAAGACGTCCGTCACCCGATGGCTGCGCGGACAGCAGCCCCGGGGAACGACCCCGGCGCTCATCGCCGAGGTGTTCACCCGCCGGCTCGGCCGCCGGCTCACCGCCCAGGACCTGGGCCTGGACGCCTGCGCGCCGGTCTACGCGGGTCTGGAGTTCGCGGCCGGCCCCGAGGAGGCCGTGGACATCGTCAGCGGGCTGTGGCGCAAGGACTCCGGCAGCCATGCCGAGCTGCGCAAGATCGCCTTCACGCCCGCCGGGCTGGTGGTCCCGAGCCGGGACTGGCTGATCGGCCGGGCCGACGAGCGGGTCGCCCGGGGCGAGGCCCCGGCGCGGGTTCCCCTCCAGGGCCGGCCCGCCGTGCCCCAGCAGCGCGGCCGGGCCGAGCACGGGCCCGGTCACCGGGTCACCGGGGGCGACATCGCCGCGCTCCGCTCGGTCGCCGAACTCTTCCGCACCCTCGACAACGCCTACGGCGGCGGTCACGCCCGGCAGGCCCTGGTGCGCTATCTGGAGCACGAACTCGAACCGATGCTGCGCGGCACCTACGGAGAGCAGAGCGGCCGCCGGCTGTTCGCCGCCGCGGCCGACCTCACCCGGCTCGCCGGCTGGACGTCGTACGACATCGCCGCGCACGGGCTCGCGCAGCGCTACTTCGTGCAGGCGCTGCGGCTGTCGCAGGCGGCGGCGGACCGGGCGTACGGGGCCTATGTGCTGGTCACGATGAGCCGCCAGGCCGTCTACCTCGGCCACGGGCGGGAAGCCGTGCAGCTCGCACGGGTGGCCCAGCAGGGGGTGGGCGGTTCCGCGCCGCCCGCCGTCCAGGCGCTGCTCCACGCCGCCGAGGCGCGGGGGCACGCGGTACTGGGGGAGGTGCGGGCGTGCACCGCGTCCCTCGTGCGCGCCGAGCGCGCGCTGGAGACCGCGCGGCCCGGCGACGACCTGCCGTACTGGGCGCGCTTCTTCGACGAGGGGCAGCTCGCCCACGAGTTCGGGCACTGCCACCGGGACCTCCAGCAGTTCCGCGCCGCCGCCCAGCACGCCGAGCGCTCGCTGCAACTGCGGCCCGCCGGGCTCGCCCGCAGCCGGCTGTTCTGCCGCGTCGTCCTCGCCACCGCCCGCCTCGGCCTCGGCGAACTCGACCAGGCCTGCCAACTGGCCGCCGAGGCGGCCGGCCAGGCGGCGGAGATGCGTTCGGTGCGGGCGGTGGAGTACGTCAAGGACTTCGAACGCCGTCTGGAGCCCTACAAGGACGCGGCCCCGGCCCGAAGCTACCGGGACAAGGTGGCGGCCCTCGGCTGATCGAGGCCGGTCCCGGGTCGTGGCCCCTGCTTCGTGGGGCCTCGTCCGGCTGACCGACATCGGATCCGTTGCCTCGCCGGGTTGGCGGGGTCTCGGTCCGGGCCGACCGAGACCGCTCCCGGTCCGTGGCCCTTGCTTCGGGGTCTTCGTCAGGGTGACCGATGTCGGATCCGTTGCCTCGCCGGGTTGGCGGGGTCTGGGTCTGGGCCGACCGACGCCGGACCCGTCGCCCCGCCGGGACCGGGTGGCGGCCCTGGGCCGGCCGCGGCCGGGCCCG